>DATAIE010000368.1:0-9254 GCA_036262875.1 Verrucomicrobiales bacterium | reverse complement strand
AAAGTGCGGAGGGCCTGCTGCGCCGGTTGATTGAAGAGGATGCTCCCGGCACCGAGAATACCCGCTACATTCTCGCCATCATGCTGGAGCGCAAAAAGATGCTCAAGCACACCGCCACACGGGAGACGGAAGACGCCAATTTTCTTATCTACGAACACCCGAAAAGCGGCGAGGTCTACATTATCCGGGATCCTGAACTCCGCCTCGATCAGGTGGAAGCCGTGCAGCGCGAAGTTTCCCTGCTGCTCTCCATGGGAAGCCAGACTCCGCCTGCTGACGAACCCTCCGCCGAACCGGCGGTGCCTCCGGAAACGCCGGAATCTCCCGCCAGCCAGCCGGCGGGTGAAGAGTAGCGAGTCTTTGGCCGGGCCAGCCGTCACTGCCCGTTGCCATCCGGCGCGGCGGGCGTAGATAAGGGTATGATACGCAGGCTGCTCCTTTTTCTCAGTGGCGCGCTCCTTCCGCTGAGGGCTGCGGATACTCCGCCCGGCTGGCTGTGCGTGGGAAGCCCTCCCTTTCTCAAAGCAGCCGCGCCGCTCATCGAACAGCGGCGGGCACAGGGATTACGGGTCGTGGTATCCAGCGAACCGGTGGAAAAAGCGGTGGCTGACTGCGTTCCGCCACCCGCTTATATCCTGCTGCTCGGAGATGATTGTCCCGGTGATGCACCGGACCCGGCCAGCGCCTGGCAGGTGCCTGCGGAAAGGCAGCCCTACCATGGGTGGCTGCCGAAACATCCCGCGGAGTTCATCAGCGATATGATCCGCGGCGATTTTGACAAAGACGGGATGCCGGACGCCTGCGTCGGCCGCATCCCCGCTCGGACCGCAGCGGAGGTGGCCGCCGGTGCCGCGAAGATTCTGAAATGGGAAAAGCGCAAACCTTCTCTGAATGATCTCACGGTCCCCGTCTGGGCGGGCGATCCTGGATTTGCCGAGGTCTTCCGGAATATGGCGCTCGGCTTCCTCTTTTCCCAGGTCCGCCAGCGTTCACCGCTGTGGGCGGAACTGTGGGTCCTCCAGAGCGACGACCGCAGTCCCTTTTGCGGCTGGCCGGTCGAACAGCCTTCGCTCTTCAATTCCCGGCTGCAAACCGGCGGGCTCGTGAGCGCCATGATCGGCCACGGTCAGCCCCGTTCGTGGTGGTGCATGGACATCGCCGGCCAGCGTTTGAGTTATCGTGTGGAGGATGCCGCCCGGATGAAGAAAGGCGCAGTGTGCCCGCCTCACGTCATCTTCGCATGCTCATGCGGGCGGTTTGCATTGGAGAAGGGAGACTGCCTTGCCGAGGCGCTCTTTCGCGCGCCCGGTGGCCCTGTGCTCTGTGCGGCTGCGTCTGAGGATTCGCATCCGCTGACGAACTACTACCATTCGTCGTCCATGCTCGAGTCCCTCAATGCCACGGCTCCGCGTTTCGGGGATTTATGGCTTGCCTCTCTCCGCAAAGCCAATGCCACCACCGAGCCCGAGAAGGAACTGCTGGTCCACGCGCTCGAGCCGTTGATGATCAAAACGAGCCTCAGCACCGCGGACCTCCGCAAAGATCACGCGGCAATGTATAATATTATCGGCGACCCCGCGACCCGCCTTTTCAGCCCGCAAAAGCTGGAGGCCGGGATCTCTATAAAAAACGGTGCCTGGCAGTGGAGCGTCCCCCATCCCCCGGAGGACGCGTCCCTGTATGTCCAGGTGCTGCCTCCTCTGCCGCAGTTCTCCCTCAGCAAGCCCGCCCAGGGGCGCGCCGAGAGCCTGAAAAATCTCGCGGACGCCAATGCAAAGCTCCGCTTCCAAACCATCACCCGGATTCCAGCCGGTAAGCCGTGGACTGGAACTGTGCCCGGGCCGGGAACGCTTCGTCTTGTGGCCGTCAGCAATTCCGCCCTCTCGGTTGCGGCCTCCCGCATGGACGAACCGGAAACCCGGACAGAGACACGGGAATAGTTCCGCCGACACGAAAATTAACGGTCCATTGTGACGAAACCGTTGCAATTTTCTGCTATTTCGGATGCAATGGAGACGGATTCCCCCTCCTACAGTTATCCTCTCCCTTTTTCATGCGCATTCTCCCGATTCTTGCCTCCGCGTTGTTGTGCGGAGGCTTCCTCGCCCGTGCGGCGGACCCGGTCATTTCTGAGTTCATGGCGGACAACAGCGCCACGCTGAAGGACCAGGACGGACAATATTCGGATTGGATTGAGATATTCAATCCCGGGCCCGGATCCGTGGACCTTCTGAACTGGTCGCTGACAGATGCGAAGACCCTTCCGGCAAAGTGGAAGTTTCCGTCCCAGGTGTTGAATGCCGGTCAGTCGGTGGTGGTATTCGCTTCGGGCAAGGACCGTGCTGTGGCAGGCGCGCAACTGCACACCAACTTCTCGCTCAACGATAACGGCGAATACCTCGCGCTGGTAAAACCCGACGGCATTACAAAGACCAGCGAGTGGGACGAGTATCCGCCGCAAAAGACGGACGTGAGCTTCGGGACTGTCCGGCAAAATGTCATCACTCCGCTCGCCGCCGGTACAGGAAGCGCCTGGGTGCCCGCCGGCGGCGCAGCTCCCAACGCTGCGTGGAACACCGCGTCCTATGTTCCGGATGCCTCGTGGATCAGCACGGTCGCGCCCCCGGGCCTTGGCTATGATACGTCCGCGGGTTCGGCAACGGCGTCCAATATCGTGTCCGCCGGTGTGGCGTCCCAAAGCACCACCAACGGGGCCTATGCGGCCAGCCTTGCGGCGGACGGTGTTTTGACGAATTTCACCCACACGCTCAACACCGACAACACCCCATTCTGGGATCTCGACTTCGGGAACAACGCGACCATCAACAGCATCACGGTGCGCAACCGTGGCGATGGCTGCTGCGGCAGCCGGTTGCGGGATATCACGATCAGCGTGCTCGATGCATCCTTTGCCCCGGTCTGGACCTCCGTGCTGCTCAATCCGGAAAACACGGGCTACACCTACCCGGCGGGTCCGGCTTCACTCACGGTGGATTTGGTGGCACTCACCGGCGGCCCCGTCACGGGGCGCCACGTTCGCGTGAGCCGCACGCCGGACCCGGACGGCTCCGGCTCCGCAGGGCAGGTCGGCAATCCGGACGAACTGACGGTGCTCTCCCTCGGAGAAGTGGAGGTTATCGGTTTTGCCCCCTCTTCGCAGATCAACCTGGCCCGGACAGGAAGTCCGCTGCCCACCGCCACGCAGACTTCCACTTATGGGGGCGGCACCTATCCCGCATCGTTCGCCATCGATGGAAGCAACGCCAATTTTTCTCATACCCTCAATACCGACACAGCCCCGGCCTGGACGGTCAATTTGAACCGACGCGGGGTGATCTACGCCGTGAACATGCACAACCGCGAGGGCTGCTGTCCGGAGCGCCTGCGGAATATCACCGTGCAGATACTCGACGCGGACGGTACCACCATCCTGCATACCTCAGCGCTGCTGAACCCCAATAACTCCCTCGGCAGTCCCATGGACTTGAATTACGATGTCACGGCCAACAACGGCGGTGCGCCGGTGCTCGGGCAGTACGTGAGAATCAAACGGACGCCCGACGCCACCGGGACCGATGACAATGCACGGGTGCTTTCTCTCGCGGAAGTCCAGGTGCGCGGCACGGAACTCCTGGGATACAAGCCCTACATTCGCACGGACATTCAGACGGCCATGAAGGGTAACAGTCCCACCGCCTGTTTGCGGCTGCCGTTCACTGTTGCGGATGCCTCTGCGGTGACCGCCCTCACGCTGCGCATGCGTTACGATGACGGTTTTGTAGCCTTTATCAACGGGGTGCCTGTCGCCAGCCGCAACTCGCCGGCCAGTCCGGACCAGAACAGCACCGCCACTGCTGACCGAACCGTCATCAACGGGCTCACCCCGGAAACCATCGACGTCAGTGCCGGGGTTTCCGCCCTGACGACAGGGGGCAACAACGTCCTCGCCATTATGGGGCTCAATTCGTCCGCCGCTGATGACAATTTTCTGATCCAGCCCGAACTCACGGCCACCTCGGTCATCACCGCCTCCAATGTGTTTCTCGTCACGTCCACTCCCGGGTCTGTGAACAACACCACGTGGTATATCGATCAGGTTGCCGATACCGTTTTCAGCCAGAAACGCGGTTTCTACGACTCGGCCTTCAATCTCTCCATCACTACCGCCACGGCGGGCGCGCAGATCATCTACACCACCAACAACAGCGAACCCACCCTGACGAGCGGCATTCCCTACACGGCGCCCATCGCGGTGTCGGCCACTTCGGTCATTCGCGCCCGTGCGTTCAAGACGAACTGGAATCCGACCAATATCGATACGCACACCTACATCTTCCTGAATGATGTAACCAACCCCGCCAAAGGCACGGTGAGCACCGGCGGGGCGGCCAGCGGGACGATTCCCGCCGGCTGGCCAAACAGCGCCGCGACAAATGGGGGGCAGGCCTTCAATTTTGGATTCGATGCCGGCGTGAAGGCCCTCTACACCGTCGCTCAAATGCGTGAGTCCCTTACGCAGATCCCTGTTATCTCCGTCGTTACCCAGCAAAACAACCTTACCGATCCCGCGACCGGTATCTACGTAAACGGAGTCAGTCACGGCGACGCATGGGAGCGGCCGGCCTCCGTTGAAATGCTGGACTTCTCCAGGCCCCATGCCGCCCCGGACAGCGGCAACGGCGAGTTCGCGGAGAACTGCGGCATTCGCATCCGCGGCGGAGCCAGCCGCGGTGACGGCAGCACGAAACACAGTTTCCGCGTCTTCTTCCGCAAGGGCTACGGCAACGGCAAGCTCAACTACCGCCTCTACGGTGCGGACGGCGCGGCGGAGTATGAAAACTTCGACCTTCGCGGCAGCCAGAACTATTCGTGGAGCCAGAATGCCAGCGATGCGAACGAGACCATGGTGCGCGATCCGTTCTGCCGCATGACGCTCGCCGCCATGGGGCAGCCCAGCACCCGCTCGCGTTTCTGCCACCTTTTCCTCAACGGTCTCTACTGGGGCATCTACGACATTCACGAGCGGGCGGAAAATTCCTTTGGCGAAACCTATCTCGGCGGCAACAAGGAGGACTACGACGGCATCAAGTGCGGTGACCGCTACACGCTCGATTTCAAGACGGAAGCCACGGACGGCTATCTCACAACCAATGCGGATGGCAGTCTCGCCGCATGGAAGGATTTCTGGGACCGGTCGGTCGCTTTCCGCTCCGCTCCGACGAATGCCAACTACTACCGCATGCTGGGGTGCAATCCCGATGGCACCCGCAATCCGGCCTATAAGGTCCTCGTCGATATCGATGACATGATCGACTACATGATGGTCATCTTCTACACCGGTGACGGCGATGCGGTGCTCTCCAGCTTTCTTGGCAACAATAAGCCTAACAACTGGTTCAGTCTCCGTGACCGCAACGGTGAGCGCGGTTTCACCTTCTATCTTCAGGACGGGGAGCATACGCTGCTGGCCCCGAGCTGGGGAGTGGACCGCACCGGACCCTATCTCACCCAGAGCAACAGCACGCTTTTCGACTGGTCCAACCCGCAGTGGATCCATGACTCGCTTTCTCTGAATGCCGAATACCGCCTGCGGTTCGCCGACCATGTGCGGAAGCACTTCTTCAACGGCGGTGCCATGACTGCGGCCGTGGCCAAACAGCGCTGGCTGGACAAGGCTGCCACTATCAACAAGGCCATCCGGGTCTACGCTGCGCGTTACAGCAATACCTCCACCGGGGAGAACGCGTGGAACACGCGCATCAACTTCATCCGTGACAACTTCTTCGATTCCCGTCCGGCCACTGTGCTCGCCCAGTTTCAGGCGGATGGCCTCTGGCCCACACTCGCAGCTCCGGATTTCTCACAGCACGGCGGATCGGTTCCCAACAATTATTCGCTGGCCATGACCGGCCCCGGAGGGGCACAGATTTACTACACGATGAATGGCACAGACCCGCGCGATCCGGCGGCGGTTCTCTACAGTGGTCCGGTCACTCTCTCTTCACCGGTGACCGTCAGTGCCCGGTCTCTCCTGAGCGGTACCTGGAGTCCTCTCACGCAGGCTTTCTTCAGTGTCTCCACGGAACCCGCCTCGGCGGCGAATCTGGTGATCAGTGAAATCAACTACAATCCGGAGAACCCCTTCCTTCCCGCAGAACTCGCGGTGTCTCCCGACAAGGATGAATATGAATACATCGAAGTGATGAATATTCGCCCTTCCTCCAGCGTGGATCTCACTGGAGTGCGCTTTACCGCGGGGATCACCACAGTGGCGCTCGGAAATCAAATTCTCGCCCCCGGCGAACGGGCTGTCTTCGTGAAGAACCTGGCGGCCTTCAATGTTCGTTATGCCGCGGTAGTTCCGGCTCCCCGCATTCTGGGCACCTATTCCGGCAGCCTCAACAACCAGGGCGAGCAGATCGTCCTCAACGCCGCAGGCGGTGCGGTCATTCGCGACTTCGTTTACGATGACGATCCCCCCTGGCCCGCCGTGGCGGATGGCGGCGGCACCACTCTTACTCTGATTGCCCCGCTGACCAACCCGGATCATTCCCTGCCTCAAAACTGGCGGGACAGTGCGGCCACGGGCGGCACTCCCGGCGGTACGGACGCCATGGGATACTCCTCCTGGAAATCCACCTACGGCGTCGTGCTGGATACCGATGATACGGACAAAGACGGTCTCAATGCGGTCATGGAATACGCTCTCGGCACCCTGCCAGGCACCGCCAATCCAGGGCGGGTGACCACCGGTATGACCCCCGACGGTTTTCTTACCATCAGCCTTGCTCACGGCGCCACGGCGGACGACGTCCGGCTGACGCCGGAGGTGAGCACCGACCTCAATACATGGAGTTCCACCGGTGTCACCGTCATCGCCATCGTCCGGAATCCCGACGGCACGAACACCACCACCTGGAAAGCTCCACTGCAGGCTCCGGCGGACTCCCGCGCTTTCCTGCACATCAAAGCAGAACTCCGTTAGTCATGAGCCGGTTCCTCCTTTGTGCTGTCGTCTTCACTTCGATGCTGCAGGCGGCGGAACCGGCCAAACTGACGACGGAGCCCTACAAGGACGCGGATCTCACGATCCAGGTGCCCAAAGGCTGGCGCCTGATGAAACCCGGCGGAAAGTTTCTGTTCCACCTCACGGGCGATGGAATCCAGCTTCCTGCCACAGACGGCACCGCGCCGCTCCAGGCGGGGATGTCCGTCGAGAAATATCCTAACACGAAAGAGCCGGTGACGGCGGGTGCCGCGAGCCTTGTCAAAGCTGCCTCCGCCGGCGGGGCGTTCAAGCCCTCGGAGCCCGGAAAAGTGGATGCCGTCAAACTTTCCGACGGGAACCCTGCCGCGCTCATCACGATGCAGGGCGTGAAAAACGGAACCCGGACCAGCCTGCAGCTCAAGCTCCTGACTAAAGGTGAGGGGGATACCGGCTATGTCGTCAGTGCATGGCTCGTCGGTGCCCCGGGCAGCAAAATTGCCACCGCCACCAGCCCGGAGGCTCAGGCCCTTACCGCGCTGCTCAAATCCGTCACTCTGGCCAAACCCGCGGAGAAAACGAAAGCGCCCTGAGTGTCGCGGCTGCCCCTCTTCCTCCAGGAGGCAAAGTTGGCACAAAGTCGAGACTGTTCCGTTTTGCCGCAATCTCTGCGGACCTTCGTTTCCGAATCGTTGCATGCGCCGCGCAGGATGGATCCCTATGGATTCATCACCTCAACCTTATTGCCGCTATGCAACCCTCCTTCAAACCTCATCCTGCGACTGCTGCCTTTCTCCTCGTCGGTGGTGTCTTCTTAGCCACAGTCGCCGGGTACGCGCTGTTCTTCCCCGCGGTCTCAGTCCCTGCCGGGGAAGGGAATCCGGTCCACGCGTTGATGTGGGTTCCTCTTGTGGCGGGCGGGCTGATGTGGCTCGCGGGCGGCATCGTCGTGGGAAGGACCTTTGGCTTCAGGCAGCTCCCGGCTCTGATTCTGAGTCTGTTGCCGGTGGCGGGTTTGATTTTGATGATGCTGACGGGCAGGCGCGTTCCTAAAGCCTGGGTAATGGAAAAAACGGGGCCTGAAAAGCTGACCGCGAAACGGAATCATCTCCCGATGAAAGCGCTGTATTGACCGTCGCTTGAAGTGCTTTCCTCAGGGCGTTCCGTCGTGGTGGATGTGTTCGAAAATGCCTCCGCCCACCAGTTCCTCACCCTTGTAAAAGGCGCAGATCTGGCCCGGCGCGAGAGCCCGCTGCGGAGTGTCGAACGTCACATGCACCCGTCCGTTCCCGGCGTCCTCCACCAGTGACGGCTGGCCGGGACACCGGTAGCGCGGCTGCACATCCAGGCGGGCCGGAAAGGGCGGGGGAGGCTGCAGCCAGGAGAGGGAGGTGACATGACACCGGGAGGCGTAAAGCCGGGGGGTATCGTGGTGGTCGAAGGCTACCACCAGTTCGCGGGTCGACGGGCGCTTTTCCACGACCACATAGGCTTCCTTGTAGGCATTCGAGGCAACCCCGAGGCCCTTTCGCTGTCCGAGGGTGTAGAGATGCACCCCGCGGTGCTCTCCCAGCCGTTTTCCCTCCAGGTTTACGATGTTCCCTGGTTCATCCGGCACATAGGCACGGAGAAAGTCACTCATCTTCACCTGCCCGATGAAACAAATGCCCTGGCTGTCCTTCTTGCCTGCGGTGCTCAGCCCCAGGGCGCCGGCCCGCTGCCGCACCTCTGCTTTCAGCATTGCTCCGATCGGGAAAAGCGCGTGTTGTGCCTGGTGCTGTTGCAGCAGGGCGAGAAAGTAGGTTTGATCCTTGTTAGGATCGAGCCCGCGCAGAATGCGGCTGTTCCCTGGTTCGTGGGCTGCTCTTGCGTAGTGACCCGTGGCTACGGCGGAAAATCCGTGGTCCAGGGCGTAGCGGAGAAAAACGCCGAACTTGATCTCCCGGTTGCACATGACATCAGGGTTCGGGGTCACTCCGCCGCGATAGCCCTCCAGCAGATACTCCACCACCCGCTCGCGATAGTCCCGCATGAGATTCACCACGCGGAACTCGATTCCCAGCCGGTCTGCCACGGCGCGTGCATCCTCGATGTCCTGCATCCACGGGCAGTCGCCGGCGATGTTGTCCTCGTTGATCCAGTTTTTCATGTAGGCTCCTGTCACCTCATGCCCCTGCTCCAGCAGCAGGGCCGTGGCCACACTGCTGTCCACTCCGCCGGACATCGCTGACAATACCTTTGCCATCGGCATCACTGAGCACGCCTCACC
>DATAIE010000367.1:0-5325 GCA_036262875.1 Verrucomicrobiales bacterium | reverse complement strand
CCGTCGCGGCTACCGTGGTGATCGCTTTGGTCGTCAAAGCCGTGATCGGCCTGCGTCCTTCTGAAGAGGATGAAGAAACCGGTCTCGACCTCGTCGAGCACGGTGAGGATGGCTACCACGGCGCATAACAATTGGGGGTTGCTGCATAGTGCTGTGCCCGGGTTCGGCGAGTTGCCGGCCCGGGCACAGTCACGTACGGGGCCGGCGCATATCTTTGTTAGGAGCGGTTATCTGGTAAGACGGCCCGGCACGGTTTGAAGGGAGGAACTCAGGCAACGGCATCCGGCGGGACGCCGGACGGGACAGGCGGGACGCCTGTTCCCCCCAAACCCTCCGACTTCAGGGGCGACCCCGGTGCCACAAGAGAAAACGGGGAGCACGGGCGTCCCGCCCGTCCCGTCCGGCGTCCCGCCGGATGCCATTGCCTGAGTGTTCTTCCGCGGTCCCGCCACAAATCGCTTTGACGTCCCGGGTGCGCGTGGTTAGCCCTGCCTGCAAGATATGCCGGGCTGGAAATCCACACTCCCCCTCATCGGCCCCGCTGTGATTCTGGCGGTGGCGGGGATTCTGTGGTGGCTGCCTGGAGGTGGCAAGGACCCGGCCCGCGGCGGTACGGAGCAGAAAGGCGAACAGTGGGAGTCCGTCGATTTCTCATCCCTCAAACCGGGCGATCCGTTGCCCGGCTGGGAGGTGGGGCAGGGGACGTTTCAGACGGTGGAGAATGAAGGGCGGACGATGCTCGCGATGCAGCCTGAGCCAATGGTGGAGGGGAAAGTGAGATGGAGTCAGGCCATGACAGGCGGAGGCGCTATCCGCGTCCGGATGCAGGGTGTGCGCACCCGGCGGGCGGCACCCAGGTTTGGTGTCGCCTTTCAGGGGGCTTCGGAAATTCAGTTGCGGGCGGTGCCGGGGAAAGATGTTCTTGAGATTGCCGTGCCGGGCGTTCCTGAAACGGTGCTGGCGTCTGTGCCCTGGACCTGGCAGCCGGAGCGCCGGCTGTGGCTGGAGTTCCGCGCCGGCACGAATGAGGGAGGCAGCCTCTTCGAAGGAAGAGTGTGGGCAGAGGGCGATCCGCGGCCCGGTGCTCCCTCCATCCGGTATCAATCCGCCACACCGCCCGGAGTCGTGAGAGCGGTGCTGGAGGGCGCGCCCTACGCGCTGCGCCCGATCTACTGCGACCGGATCGAAACGCTGCGGTTTTACCGTTGAACTTTGGTCGCGGAAGGCTTCCCCGTGCTCCATGCCGGATGGTCCCGAACCCGCCCCCGCCGCAGCCGTCAGTCTGCGCGCGCTGACGGATTTTTCCGACCGGATTCCGCCGGTGCTCGTCAAGGAATTGCGTCAGGGGCTCCGGGGGCGGATGTTTGTCATTCCCTTCCTCGTGCTGCAGCTCCTGCTGATGTTCACTAACACAAGCACGGGAGCGGGGGCGACGGCCAGTTTCTGGCATTTTATTCTGATCACGCTGGTCTTCCTCCTTCCGTCGCGCAGTCTCGGCGCACTGGGAGAGGAGCGGGACGCCAATACGCTCGATACGCTCGTGCTCACGAGGCTCACGCCCTGGCGCATCGTATGGGGCAAGTGGTGTGCCGCCGCGGCGCAGAGTGCTCTGGTGGCGGTGGCGGTCGCGCCGCACCTGCTGGTTCGATACTTGAATGGAGGGACCAGTTTTATCGAAGAGGGGTTTGTCCTTATAATGTTCCTGTTTGTCTCCGGAGGTGTTGCCGGTGTGTTTACGGCTGCCTCGGTGATCAAATCCCCGCTGCTCAGAAATGCGTTCGCCGCGGCTGTCATGATCGGAGTGTATGTCTGGGTTTGCGGTCCGGTGATCTACGGAATGACCCGGGGAGCGGACGGGTTTTCCATGGTGGTGGTGGGTGAAGTGAGCGTTCTCTCTGTCTGGGCGGCGCTGTTTTCCATGTGGCACGCAGCGGCGGCCATTGCCCCGGCTGCTGAAAGCGTTACCACCGCCCGGCGGCTGACCTCTTTCGTGGCGGTGCTGGTATTTGCAGGGATTACGCAACTGCCCGGCGGCGATGGGGTGGGACTCTCCGTCTACGGCCTTTTTGTGATGCTGGCAGCAGTCAGTGTGGTTGAAATGGGGGAACCTCTCAGCCCGGTCCCGTTTGGCGGACTGCGGTTCAAGCACTTTGGCGGCACTGGTAGGTTGATGGGAATCGTGCTCGGTCCCGGGTGGAACCGCGGTGTTTTCTTCTGCGTTGGAATGTGGAGTGCAGCCAGTCTCGTGGCCGAAAACTTTGACCTGCTGCGGGCGGCTCCGTTGTGTTTCCTTCCGGTCCCGGCCCGCCTGTTGTTCCCGGCGCGCATGCGCATGGGCACGGCTCCCATGATCCTGCTGGCAGCGACCTCCCAGGTGTTGCTGGTCCTGCTGGCGTCTGTCGACAGCGGTCAGACCTTTCTCATGGTTATTCCGGGGTTCTCCGGCAGGAGTTTATGGACGGCGGACACTTTGTGGATGCAGACCATCATCTGGTGCGGTCTGGCATGCGTGCTCGCCACGTTTTCGCAATTGGCCCAGGCGCGGCGGATGAAGGAGCACGCCGTGCTCCGCAGCCCCGCTTGAGCTTCACCACCCTCACAGATTCCTATTCCGGCAAACACCACGCCATGCGTTTGGCGAAGTCCTTTTGATAGTCGGGCCGCCAGCGGCTGACCGTGCTCCTCGGATCAAAGTCTTTGGCGGCAGGCAGGTCCCGGTACCACCCGTCGGCCTGTTTTTGAAACTGGCCGCCCCATCCGGGTTTTGCAGGGTCCTGCGGATCATTTCCGCCGGAGGGCAGGAAGTAGAACCATGAGGGCGTGTCGCCCTCCTTGAGGCAGCCGTGCGGATTTGGCTCCGTCCAGGTGTTCACGGGATAGAGAGCTCCCAGTGATCCTTTGGTGAGCACGTTCTTTTTGATCCACTCGTTGCCGGTGAGGGCTTCGTCACCGGTGAGATACATGCCGCGATAGGTCCCTGTGCGTTTGTCGTGTCCCTTTTGGGCGCTGGCGAGAATGTAATGCATCCCGGGGAATTCCGTGCGCATCCAGTCGGCGATGCCATCCTGGTCGTTGATGTCATAGACCCGGAAGAGCTTCACGAAGGCGGCCAGTCCTTCGACGCCGCGATCCTTTTTCACTCGCCACAGGGCCTGGGCAAAATCCGTCTGCCCGCCCCAGATGGTGATGTTCAGCAGGCGGTCCGGTTTTCCGGCATCGATACGCTCGATGAGCAGCCGCGAGCCGGCGGTATCGTGTCCTTCACCGATTTCCCCGCGCCCGCGCCGCGGATTTCCCGCCTTCACCACCTTCCGCAAGGCCTCGGCGGATGGCCAGCCAACAGCGTGCCGTTGCAGGTTTGGCAGCACCTTTTCGTAGCCACCGACGATCTGAAGGATGAGGTCCGCCCGCGTGATGGCATCCTTCAGTTCCCCCAGGGTGCCCGCGGAACTGGCGATGAGCGCTTCAATCTCAAATTCGTTCGCATACGTCATAAGCCGGATCATCGACTGCTGATCATCCGGATCACCGCCGATGTCCGTCAGCACCGCCAGCCGTGGACGATCCGCCGCAAACAGGGGACACTGAAAACAAAGCAGAAGCCAAAGGAGCCGTTTCATCCGCCCACCATGACCCGCCGCCGCACGATGCCACCAACGCAAGCGCGGCAGCCTGGAGCGGGGATTTCGAAGGTTTTCCATCCAGCCCAATCTCCCCTTTACACCCCCTCCCCGGATCATAGTCTGCCCGCCCCTTTTAAAACTCCCACCCTCTCATGGATAAGAAAAAAGTACTCGTCGCCGACCCCATTTCAGAAAAAGGCATCGCTGATTTGCAGTCCTGCCCGTCTCTCGATGTGGTGGTGAAGATCGGCATCAAGCCGGAGGAACTCCTGGCCACGGCACATGAATACGACGGGATCGTGGTGCGCAGTCAGACGAAAATCACGGCGGAGGTCATGGAGAAGGCCACAAAGCTGAAAGCCGTGGGCCGCGCCGGGGTGGGCGTGGACAACATCGATGTGAACGCAGCCAACAAGCACGGGGTGATCGTCATGAACACCCCCGGAGGGAATACGGTTTCCACGGCGGAGCATGCGTTTTCGCTCATGATGTCGCTGGCGCGCCACATTCCCCAGGCCCATGCCAGCATGGCGGCGGGGAAGTGGGACCGGAAGAGCTTTGAAGGCGTGGAATTGAACGGCAAGACGCTGGCCATTCTCGGCATGGGGCGGATCGGGACGGAATTTGCGCGCCGGGCCATGGCCTTTGGCATGAAAGTGGTGGCGTATGATCCCTATCTCTCCGCCAGTCGCGCCCACGTGCTGCGGGTGGAACTGATGCAGACGGTGGAGGAGGCGATTGCGGATGCGGACTTCATCACGATGCACATGCCGCTGACGAAGGAGACCAAGTATCTTCTGAACAAAGAGCGCCTGGCGAAGTGCAAAGCCGGCGTGCGCATCATCAACTGTGCGCGGGGCGGACTGGTGGAGGAAGTGGCCCTGGTGGAAGCGCTGAAAAGCGGCCACGTGGCTGGCGCGGCCATGGACGTGTATGAAACGGAGCCTCCCGCCAAGGACGATCCTCTTCTCACCCTGCCGGGCGTGGTGCTCACTCCGCACCTCGGGGCCAGCACGGCGGAGGCGCAGGAAAATGTGGGGATCGAAGTGGCGCAGCTTCTGAAGGACGCGCTGGTGGACGGCATCGTGGCCAATGCGGTGAACATGCCCAGCGTGGACCGCAAGACGCTGGATGCGATCGGCCCGTATCTGAATTTCGCGGAGATTCTCGGACGCCTCGCGGCTCAACTGGCTCCGAAACAACCGGAGGTGCTCCGCATCAATTACAGCGGCAAGGTGGGAGAAGGCGATACCACGCTCATCTCCCGGGCCGTGCTCAAAGGCTATCTCGACATTGCCTGCGCCGAAGGAGCCGTGAACTGGGTGAATGCTCCAGGCATCGCAGAAAGCATGGGCCTTCGCCTGACCGAAAGCCGCCTGGCAACGCCTGCGGACTTTACGGAACTCATCGAAGTCACCGCCGGCTCGGGAGACAACCGGTCCAGCGTGGCCGGCACGTTCTTCGGCCGCTCCCCGCGCATCGTGGGGATCAACGGGCGGCGTATTGAGGCGTATCCGGAGGGAACGCTGCTCATCTACGAAAATCGCGACCAGCCGGGGATCGTGGGTGCCGTGGGAACGCTGCTGGGGCAGCATGGAGTGAACATTGCGAACATGTCTCTGAGCCGCGACAGCACCGGCGGCGTGGCGCTCACCGTCCTGAATGTGGACGGAAGCGCGGGGGATGCGGTGATCGCGGATCT
>DATAIE010000366.1:0-4865 GCA_036262875.1 Verrucomicrobiales bacterium | reverse complement strand
AAAAATTACGTCCGGGTCCTCTTTGTTGCCCTCCGTCCGCTGGATTTCGATGCGCAGGGATTCGAGTTCCGGCCGTTTCAAAACGTTCGCTTGCTGGATCGATTGCGTCAGTTGCTGAACGGCGGCAGACAGCTTGATGTGGGGATGCAGCGTTGATCCATTCAGCCAGAACTGATTCAACCGCGCCGCCATGGAATGATTGGCCGTCGGGGCGGTGACTCTCTGCTCCGCAGGTGTCACGTCACGGGGACCGAGGCGCCTTACTTCCCGTGGAGTTTTTGTGATTCCGGGCCTGTTCTCATTTTGGGATGCCTGCTTTGGGGAGGGCCACGCTATCAGTATCGCTGCCGCCACACCTCCCGCTGCGGCGATCCATCGCCAGCGCATCAGCGCCGGTCTCTGCTGTCTTGTCATCGCCACCCGGGTGGAAGCGGCGAGGGACGATGGAGCGAAGCGTTTCCTCAACACTGTCTCCATGCGTGCCTGTTCCACCAGGGCCACGGCGGTCTCCGGATTTTCCACGACCGCCCTGGCAAAAAGACGGCGTGATGCCGGGGAGGAATGGCCGCTGAGCCATGCATCGATAAGGTCGTTCCTGAGCGGTTCGTTTTTCATACGGTGGTCTCTTTGGTGAGGCGGCGGCGAATGCAGATCTCCAGCGCGCGCCGCAGGCGGCTGAGAGTCTGATAAATGGCGTCAGGGGACTTGCCGGTCCGGCCCGCGATTTCCTGAGCACTGAGTGACTCTCCGTAGCGGAGGTCGAGAAGCTGTGAAGATTTCGCGGGCAACTCCCCAAGGCATTCTTCGAGGGCTTCCGTTCGTTCGAGGTCATGAGCGGCCGGCTCTCTGTCAAAAACAGCGGCCACCGCGGCCATCGCCTCCTCCGGCAGAGTGACCGGGGCGCGGAACAACTTCCGGCGGTACTGCCGCACCTTGTTCATCGCCACACCGCGGGCCCATTTTCCAAATGACCGCGCCGCGTCGTAGGTATGAAACGACCGCCACAGCGAGGCAGCGACTTCCTGAAACAGATCCTCCCGCACCGTCGCATCCGGCACCACCGCGGTGACGAACGCGCGCAGTTCCTGCTCATGCGAGAGGTAAAGGCGCAGGAAGACGGTGTGAACGGGACGATGAGACATGTGCCCTTTATATTCACCGCCACCGGTGAAATCTGACAAACAATCCTCTCCTGGTTTTTCCGGCCTACTCGTTTCCGAAATCGAGCGTTTCGTTCCGCACGGCCATAACCGAGGCGGCGGTACAGGGAATGGTTACCGCCAGCACGGCGGCGGCGGCCTGAAAGCGCAGAGGCCAGCGGCGCAGACGCGGCAGCAGGACCAGCCAGAGCACACACGGGGTGAAGGCCACGAGGCCAAAAGCCATCAGAGGGACTTCGCTGAAGGTATTGACCGCTCCTCCCAGCATCAGGCCGGGGATGAACACCGCCGGCGCGGAGAAAAGCACGGCGGTATTTTGATCCCACACGGTGGCAATGAGGGCGGCTCCTAAAAAGGCGGCAGTGATCAGGACCGCCAGATCACAAAAACGGGCGGAATGGGCGAAGATGAGCACCGTCGCCGCTGCTCCGCCCCATATCATCGTCACAAGAGGAAGCGCTGCGCGCGCCGTACCGATCCGGCCCAGTTGCAGCCCCGCCTCCCAGTTCAAAACGATCCCTGCGAAAATCACGCCAAAAGTCACCGGCAGCGACGCCGGCTCCATCGCTTCGGTAATCCACAGGGCACACAGGGACGCCGTTAACAACCGTATCGCCAGCCCCATACCGCCGTGCGTACGCACTGACAGCAGAGCGGCGGCGGCCCCCCCGCAGATCGCCAGCGAGGTAGCAGGCAGCAGCGCTGTCCATCCCCGCTCGACCTGCCACCATGAAACACGGGACGCATCGTTCTCCGCTGCCGCAAGAGCCGAGGGATCAAGCGGCCACCACGTCAGCAATTCACGAAAATGATTGCCCGCCGCGAGACCCGCCACCACGGCGGCGGCTCCCCCGATCATCCGCAGGGAGCGGGAGCGCGTGAGCACACAAATGACCGCAAACAGTCCCGCCGCCGCGGCAAAAGACGGCAGCACCAGCTTCAGGAGCATCTCCTGAATGACCGGCCATGGAGGAAATGATCCCATGACGGGGCCTTACTTCGCAGCCTTCAATTTTACCGTCAGAGCAAGCTTTACCGCATCATTCACGTTCCCTTTGCCGAAACTGATGTCCCAGTCGTGCCGGTTGATTTCAAATTCGCCGGACACCGTGGTCGTTCCATCGGCGGTAACGGTAGTGGCCGGGAAGGTAACGGCGTGCGTCTTGCCGTGCATCGTCAGGTCACCGGTGACGGTGTATTTGTCTTTCGAATCCTTCTCCGCCGTGATGCTCTTGGAAACGAACTTCGCCTGCGGATAACGCTTCGCATCGAAGAAGTCGGGCGACTTCAGGTGAGCGGTGAGTTTTTCCGCATCCGTGCTCATCGAGGCGATATCGATCGTCACTTCGAGCTTCGACTTGGCGAGGTCGGCGGCATTCACGGAGAGAGTGCCTTCGAGCTTCTTGAAAGTGCCCTCGTGTTTTCCGTCCTTCTTGCTGCCGGTGAATTTGATCGTGGTATTGTCTCCGGTGAGCTTGTGATCTTCAGCGCGCAGGGCGGAGACGGAAAAAAACGACGCAGCGAGAATAAGCGGGAGTGTTTTCATGGCGGCGTATTTCTAGCCGGGTGAAAGGTCATGGCAACCTGGGAGTTTTGAGGCGACCGCCCCCCTTTCCCCTTCCGCGGGACGGAACGGTTAGAGCCTCGAACCCCAAATCTGTCTTGTTTTTTCCACCCGCTTTGTGAGGTCCTCCACCGGCACGCCCGCAGCCTCGGCATATTTGGAAATGTCCGGAACCTTTTTCCCGTCAGAGGATTCACCCGACCGCGTGCCCGCTCCTGCGATGGCGGCGGCCACGGCATCCGCGCGCTGCGGAGCGCTCACCCGGCGCGCCCAGCTTACGGCGCGGTCGAGATCCCGGCGGGCCCACGCGGAAGCCATGATCTGCGCGCCGGAGTCAGACACACCGGCGCGTTCGAGCCAGTCGCCCGCGGCCTCGGGTTCGGAGCGCGACCATTGCGAGAGGCCGTAGTTCAGGATCTCGTCACGCTTTTCAGGAGGCGTGCGGTTCCACAGCCACTCGGTGTTCGCCTGCGGATCGATTCTTCCATAATACTCCGCTATCGACCATACGAGGTTGTTATCGTTTTTCGCGGGCGCGTAGCTGTCCAGCCATGCCGCCGCGGAGACCGGATCCTTCCGCGACCAGATCAGCAGAGAGGACCGCAGCGCGGCCTGTCGCTTTTTTTCATCGGTGATGTCCGTCGTGATCATGGAGATGAGTGCCTCGCGGGTTTCCGGCAGCGCGGCCAGACTGCAAAGACCTGCCCATGGATCGTAGGTGCCGTGCTTCTCCTCAGCCAGACACGCCTGCAGCGCGGCCTTCATGTCCTGCCGGGCCCACGCGTGGATGAGCGGTGAAAAGTCCTGCTCCATTCGGTAACGCGGTTCCGGAGCATCGGCCCACGCCTTCAAATACCATTGATAGGCAGCCTTCGGATCATGACGCGCCCATGCGGCGAGAATCCCGCCGCGCACATCATCGCGCTGCTTGGCGGTGAGTTGCTGCGTCCACGCCATGGCTGCGGGGGCATCAAAGGAGGCCCACCGCGCGAGCACTGCCTCCATCAGCGAAGAAGGAACCGGTGGAGGCAGCTTTCTAAGAGCCTCCAGCACAGACATGATTTCATCCTGTTCCAGCTCGCCCAGCAGGGCGAGGAGCTCCCCCTGAGTTTCGAGCGCAGGAGAAAAACGCAGCTTTTCCACCATCGCGAGGATTTCGTTCAGGGGGCGCCCTTTGCGCGGATGCCACGATTCAGCAGCCGGCGCCTGATAGTCCCCCGACACCGTCGCCGGCGCAGGGGCGGTGGACGCCGGGATCCTTTTGGGAGCCGCCGCGGTTTTCCTGACAGATTCGCTTCCGGCGGACCAGCCCAGCCATACGGCTCCTGCGGCGAGCGCGACAAATCCGGTGATAAGGAGTGCTGGCTTCATTGCTGGGGGGTTTGGGAAATGGTTTTCAACAGTTCTGTTTTCAGCCCTTCATCCATGGAGGCGGCCTGCACCGCAGCCTCCGCTGCCGCTTTGTCCTTGCGGACCCACGTAGAGGCCACCTGTCGCAGCGCATCCTTGCGGTAATGCTCCTCCGGAATCCGCAGGGCCCATTCCCATCCGCGCTCGGCATCGGATTGCGCGACTTTCGCGGACAGCGAAGTCATCGCCCGCGCGGCATCCTTGTTCAGGGGCTGTTTTGCAAGCCATTCCGCCGCGGCAAACACATCTGTTTCAGACCATGCACTGACGATGTCATCAACCCGTCCGCCACGCTCCGGATAGCCCCCCGGGGCCTTCAGCCACCACTCCACCGCCGCCGGTGCATCCACGCGCAGCCACCCTTCCAGGATGGACTTTCCAAGGCTGCCGTGATAGGACTTCGATATGGTTTGCTGATCGAACCAGCGGGCCAGTTCCTCCGGCCGCTCCGCACTCCACTGGCGAAGAACCCGTCCCACCTCCATCAGCGTGTTTCCTTCATGGCCGCCTTTGTTTAAATTCATCATCGCATCCAGAACGGGCACGCGCGACGGAGCGGACCCTGACATTTCCATAAAACCGGTGATTGCTCCATCGATCTCCTGTTTATCGGTCAGCGTTTTGAAAGACTCCATCGCCGCGGGCATGTCCTGAAGAGCCCAGGCTCCCATGATCCAGCGGATGCTGGAAATGGGCATCCACTCTTCCGTGGGCACGGTCGCTTTTTCGAC
>DATAIE010000365.1:0-10297 GCA_036262875.1 Verrucomicrobiales bacterium | reverse complement strand
CATGCGCTCGCGGCGCACACGGCTCAGCGTCACTTCCACACCGCAGCGGTCGCAGACGACGCCTTTGTGCTTGATGCGCTTATACTTGCCGCAGGAGCATTCCCAGTCCCGGGTGGGTCCGAAAATACGTTCGCAGAAAAGGCCGCCCTTTTCCGGTTTGAACGTGCGGTAGTTGATGGTTTCCGGGTTCTTGACCTCGCCGCGGCTCCAACTGCGGATGGTATCCGGAGCTGCGACGGTGATGGCGACGTGATCAAAGCCCTGAGGGCGGGTGTCACCGCCGAAGAGTTCGCGAAGCTGGGTTTCGACGCTCATAGATTAGATAATTGAGAATGGATAATGAAAGAATAGGAGGGAGAGCGCGGAGCCGCGGTTGAGGCGGCTCCGCCCGTATAGATCAGGATGCCGCCATGAGGCCGAGGCCCGGGGTATCCGGAGCGGCCTTGGAGTTGCCGACCTTCACATCGAGGCCGAGCGACTGCATTTCCTTGATGAGCACGTTGAAGGATTCCGGCGTGCCGGCCTCCAGCGTGTTGTCACCCTTGACGATGGCTTCGTAGATGCGCGTGCGGCCCTGCACGTCGTCAGATTTGACGGTGAGCAGTTCCTGAAGCGTGAACGCCGCGCCGTAGGCTTCCAGCGCCCACACTTCCATTTCCCCGAAACGCTGGCCGCCATACTGCGCCTTGCCTCCCAGCGGCTGCTGGGTGACGAGGGAGTAGGGACCCACGGCACGGGCGTGAATCTTGTCCGCAACAAGGTGTCCGAGCTTCATCATGTAGATGATGCCCACAACAACCTCCTGGTGGAAGGGATCGCCGGTGCGTCCGTCGAACAGTTTGGACTTGCCGTTCAGGCCGATCCACTTGTGCGGCGTTTTCTCCCGGGCTTCCTTCATGTAGCCCATGATGCGCTCTTCCGGAATACCGTCGAACACCGGGGTGGCGATCTTCAGTCCGAGGGCGCGGGCGGCCACACCGAGGTGGGTCTCCAACACCTGACCGACGTTCATCCGGCTCGGCACGCCGAGAGGATTGAGCACGATGTCCACCGGACTGCCGTCTTCGAGGAACGGCATGTCCTCTTCCGGAACGATCTTGGCGACCACCCCCTTGTTCCCGTGGCGGCCGGCCATCTTGTCCCCGACGGAGAGTTTCCGCTTCGAGGCGATGAAGACCTTCACCATCTTGACGATGCCGCTGTCCGGTTCGTCACCGGACTCGACCTTGTCGAGAGAAGCTTCGCGCTCCTCTTCGAGTTCGGCGAACTTCTGTTCAAAGCCGCTGATGATGTCGAAGATTTTGTTCCGCACGGGACTCGCATCGATGTCGATGTGGTCGTGAGCTTCCGCCACCTTGGCCAGGAGGGCCTTGGTGATCTTCTTGTTCGCCGGGACGAGGATTTCGCCGGTCTGAGCGTTCACCACGTCCAGAGGGATCTTCTCGTTGAGGAGGATGTCCGCCAGTTTGTCCGTGAGTTGATCGACGAGTTCCTGGTGCTTCGTTTTGAATTCCTCTTCGATCTGCTTGAGCTGCTTCTTGGCCTCTGTGGCCGAGAGCTTCTCCTTGGCATTCTGATTCCGGGAGGAAACGCGCACGTCCATGACGATCCCCGTGCAGCCCGAGGGCACGCGCAGAGAGGTGTCTTTTACGTCCGCGGCCTTTTCACCGAAGATGGCGCGCAGGAGGCGCTCTTCCGGGGCGAGTTCGGTTTCGGACTTCGGAGTGATCTTGCCGACGAGGATGTCGCCGGGTTTCACTTCGGCACCGATGCGCACCACGCCGTCCTGGCTGAGGTTCTTGAGGGCCTCTTCGCCGACGTTCGGGATGTCCCGCGTGATTTCCTCAGGGCCGAGTTTCGTGTCCCGGGCGCTGACTTCGAACTCCTCGATGTGAATCGAGGTGTAGATGTCCTCCTTCACCACCTTTTGGGAAATGGTGATGGCGTCCTCGAAGTTATATCCGTTCCAGGGCATGAAGGCCACCAGCACGTTGCGTCCGAGGGCGAGTTCACCTTTGTCAGTGCAGGGGCCGTCCGCCAGCACGTCACCGCCTTTGATCTTGTCACCCTTCTTCACCAGCGGGCGCTGGTTGATGCAGGTGCCGGCGTTGGAGCGCATGAACTTCCGCAGCGGCATCACGTAGACGCCTTTATCCGGGTTGTTCTTCACGCAGAACGGATCGGCAAGGAATTCGTTTTCCGTGCAGGGCAGTTTGCCGTCTTTGGTGATGATGATGACTTCGGCGGAGGCCGCAGCCACGGTGCCTTTCACATCCTTGTCGGCCACGAGCACCGCCTTGGAATCCCGGGCGGCTTTGCCTTCCATGCCGGTGCCCACGATGGGGGCTTCCGGAACGAGAAGAGGCACGCCCTGGCGCTGCATGTTGGAGCCCATCAGCGCGCGGTTGGCGTCATCGTGCTCGAGGAAGGGAATAAGACCGGCGGCGATGGAGACAAGTTGCTTCGGACTGACGTCCATGTAGCTGCATTCGCGAGGCTCCACTTCCAGGAAGTCGCCGCGGTAACGCGCGGTGATCTTCTTGCTCGCGAAGTGACCGTTTTCCTTCACCACGTTGTTCGCCTGTGCGATCATGTGCGGCTCTTCCTGGTCGGCGGTGAGATATTCGATTTTATCCTGCACCACGCCATCCACGATCTTGCGGTACGGGGTTTCGATGAAGCCGAACTCATTGATCCGCGCGAACGTGGACATGGAGTTGATGAGGCCGATGTTCGGACCTTCCGGCGTCTCAATCGGACAAATCCGTCCGTAGTGGGACATATGAACGTCCCGGACTTCGAAGCCGGCGCGGTCGCGGTTGAGACCGCCAGGCCCGAGGGCGGAGAGGCGGCGTTTGTGGGTCAGTTCGGCCAGCGGATTCGTCTGGTCCATGAACTGGCTGAGCTGGCTCCGTCCGAAGAAGTCACGCACCACGGCGGAGAGCGCCTTGGGGTTGATGAGCTTTTGCGGGGACATGCCTTCCATGTTCACATCGAACAGGGTCATGCGCTCTTTCACCAGACGCTCCGTGCGGGAGAGACCCACACGGCACTGGTTGGAGAGCAACTCACCGACGGCCCGCACGCGGCGGCTGCCGAGGTGGTCGATGTCATCAAGGATGCCCTCTCCGTGGCGGAGATTGAGCAGGTAACGCATCGCCGCGAGGAAGTCCTGGGCCACCAGAATGCGGGTGTCCTCGGAAATCTTCAGGTTGAGCTTTTGATTGATCTTATAGCGGCCGACGCGGGTGAGGTCATACTTCTTCGGATCGAAGAAGAGACGCTTCAGCAGGGCGCGGGCATTTGGCACCGTGGGAGGATCCCCAGGGCGGAGGCGGCGGTAGATGTCCTTCAGCGCTTCCTCTTCGTCTCTGGCCGGGTCCTTTTTGAGGGACTTCAGCAGGAGGTCGTCCGCCTGCACGGAAATCACCTGCACGGACTTGTGGCCGAGGTCGAGCAACTGACGCACCACGCCGGGAGTGAGCGGCTCGTAGGACTTCGCCACGATGGCTTCGCCGTCCATGATGTCCTTGAAGAGCACCTTGGTGCTCAGCTCGGATTCGTCGATGGTGGACTTCAGCTTGAGGTCCTCGATGTCATAGAATTCCTTGATGATTTGTTCGTCCGTTCCAAAGCCGATGGCGCGGAGGAAGGTCGTCGCGAGGAACTTGCGGCGGCGGCGGCGGCGGTCGAGGTAAACGTAAAGCAGATCGTTGGTGTCGAACTGCACTTCCAGCCAGGAGCCGCGGTCCGGGATGATGCGGAAGCCGAAGAGCTCCTTGCCGTTGAGGTGCAGGTTCTTTTCAAAGCACACGCCGGGGGAACGGTGGAGCTGGCTGACGACGACCCGCTCTGCCCCGTTGATGGCAAAGGTGCCGCGCTCGGTCATGAGCGGCAGTTCGCCCATATACACCCGCTCCTCCTTGGTGCCGGCTTCATCCTTGAGGGTGAAGGTGACGTAGAGCGGAGCGGAGAAGGTTTCCCCGTCCCGCTGGGCCTGGTGGGAGCTCAGCTTGGGCTCGCCCACTTCATAGTGGGAGAAATCGAGCACCGTCTTATTGTCATAAGACTCGATGGGGAAGACTTCCTTGAAGACGCTCTGGAGACCCACGATCGTCCGTTTGGAGGCGGGCACCTCTTTCTGCAGGAACTCCTTGTAGGAGTTGAGCTGGACCTCGATCAGATTCGGCGGGTCGATAACTTCCTGGAGCTTTCCGAAGTGGAGACGTTCAGACATGGTTTCGATGGCGTTGGGTTAGTGAATGAAGCCGGGCGGCGGCGGCTAAGGTGTGGACGGGACGGGGGAAAGGGATCTCTTCCTTAAAACACGAAGAGTATGGGGTTCCGGCCTCACTTTTCAGGAAGGACGGAACGCCATACTGGCTTATGTAGGGAACTGGAGTTCGGCTGGAGTGTGATTCAAAAGAAACGGGTTGGGCAGAAACCGGATGCGGGCTTTTCGAAAGAACGGCACCGGAGGAGGTGCTCTCCTCCCGCTCCGGCTCCGGGTGTTTCCGGAGCCGGAGGCAGTTGGAAAAAGGAATTACTTGATTTCGACCTTGGCGCCGGCGGCTTCGAGCTTCTTCTTGATCTCTTCGGCTTCGGCCTTCGGAATCCCGGTCTTGAGCGCTTTCGGCGCGCCTTCGACGAGGGCCTTGGCTTCTGCGAGACCGAGACCGGCCACTGCTCCGCGGACTTCCTTAATGGTGGCGATCTTGTTCGGACCGCCATCGGTGAGGATCACGTCAAACTCGGTCTTCTCTTCGACGGGTGCAGCAGCACCACCGCCACCGCCGGCGGCGGCCACGGGAGCAGCGGCGCTCACGCCCCACTTCTCTTCGAGAGTTTTCACGAGTTCGGATGCCTGGAGGATGGTCAGGGCGCTGAGGTCTTCGACGATTTTATTGATGTCAGCCATGTTATTGGGTCAGTGTCACCGTTTTCCGGAGCCCCGGAGAGATTGAGAGCCGCAGCCGCGGCACCGGTGAGGAACTGGGTTTTGTTTCTCTTGTGTCTTGTTTGGTTAGTCGCCGGAAACCGGCGAAAGGTTTTTCGTAAGCGGGAGCGGAATTACGCCGCCGCCGCTTCCGCGGGTGCTCCGCCGCCGTCTTTTTCGATCTTGGCGGCAATGAGGCGGGCGAGGGCGCCGGCGGGGGCATTGAGCACACCGAGGAGCTTGGCGAGCATGTTCTCACGGCTGCCGATTTCGGCGAGGCCCTGCACCTCAGCGGCGCTCAGGAGCGTTCCGTCCAGCACGCCGCTCTTCAGCTTCGGCTTTTGGAACTCTTTCGCGGCGGCGGTGATAACCTTGGCTGCGGCGCAGACGTCCTTGTCGCCAAAGACAACGGCGGTCTGACCGGAAAGGTCCTTCTGGAGGGCCTCCGGGTAGCTCTTGGCGGTGCCCGCGGCTTTGATGTAGCTGTTCTTGGAAACGTGGAAGCTGGCGTTCACTTCGCGCAGCCCCTTCCGGATCTTGTTGAACTGCGGCATCGTGAGGCCGGTGTAGTCCACAAGAAGCATGTAGGGAGCGTTTTCCAGCCGCTGGAGAAGCTGATCGACGATGAGTTTTTTGTCAGGATTCATGACTTGTTACGTTAGGCTTGCGTTCAGCGGAAGGGATCAGGCTTTGACGTATTTGAGAACGTCGACGGCGACAGAGGGGGACATGGTGGCGGCGATATGGATGGTGTCCACATAGCGGCCCTTGGCGGTGGGGGGCTTGGCGCGCTGCACGGCTTCCACCACGGCGGCGGCGTTTTCCGTAAGCTGCTGCTGGGAGAAGGAGGCCTTGCCGATGGGGACGGAAATGTTGCCGTTTTTGTCGAGCTTGAAGTTCACCTTACCGGCTTTCACTGCTTTGACGGCGGTGCCGGTGTCATCGGTGACGGTGCCGGTCTTCGGATTCGGCATGAGGCCGCGGGGACCGAGGAGACGGGCGAGTTTCCGCACTTCGGCCATGGCGTCAGCGGTGGCGATCGCGACATCGAAGGAAAGGAAACCTTCCTGCACTTTCTTGATCATGTCTTCCATGCCGACGAAATCGGCACCCGCATCTTTGGCGGCTTGAGCGGCCGCACCGGTGGCAAACACCATGACCGTCACCTTCTTGCCCGTGCCGTGAGGCAGGGGGCAGGTGGAGCGCACCATTTGGTCCGACTTCTTGGGATCCACTCCCATGTGGAAGGAAATCGTGACCGACTGGTCAAACTTCGGGGACGGGAATTTCTTAACGGCATCCATCGCCTCTTCGAGCGTGTGGAGTTTACCGGTCGTCGCGAGCTTCGCGGCGGACTTGTAGCGTTTGCTTCTTTTGGTTACGGCCATGCGGGTTGGTGCAGTGCGTGCGAGTTTGAGGCTCTCCTGCGGTTTTGTTTTATTTTAGGGTGAGAAGGAGGAGAAAATTCCGAAATCAGAATTCAGAATGACGAAGCAGATATTCGAAAGGTCTCTCGTGATGGGAATTCCTTCGGATTTCTGGTTTCTGGTTTCGTCGTTTAGTCAGCGATTTCGATGCCCATCTGCCGCGCAGTGCCGGCGATGATGCGGAAGGCGGCCTCGTCACTGTTCGCATTGAGGTCGGGCATCTTGGCTTTCGCGACCGCCATCACCTGGGCTTTCGTCAGTTTGGCAACCTTTTCCTTGTGAGGGACCTTGGAGCCGGAGGCGATGCCTGCGGCTTTCTTCAGCATGTTGCTGGAGGGCGGCTGTTTGGTGACGAAGGTGAAGGACTTGTCTTTGTAAACGGTGATCACCACCGGGAGGACGTCGCCGGCCTGCTTTTGGGTGGCGGCGTTGTACTCCTTACAGAACTGCATGATGTTCACGCCGGCCTGACCGAGCGCGGGACCGACGGGGGGAGCGGGATTCGCGGCACCGGCGGGAATCTGCAGCTTGATGACTTTGACGATTTCTTTGGCCATAGGGAGGAGCGGATTGGGATGGGATGGGAGTTTTGAAAAAGAAAATGGAGAACAGGGGCGGCGGTGTCAGGCGAAGCGCCGGCACGGAAGCCGAAAGGACTACTGGGCTTCGGCTTTTTCGACCTGCCAGAATTCGAGGTCCACTGGCGTCGCGCGCCCGAAGATGCTGACCGACACCCGCAGCTTGCCGCGTTCCGGGTCGATTTCCTCGACGAGACCGGTCTGGGATTCGAACGGGCCGTCGTTCACGCGGACGCTGTCGCCCACTTCGAAGGAAATCTTCGGCTTCACATTGTCCGTGCTTTCGCGGATCTGGTTGAGCATCTGCTCCACCTCACGGGCCCGCATGGGGGTGGGCTTGTCCCGGGTGCCGGCAAAGTTGATGACACCCTGCGTGTCCTTGATGAAATACCAGGTTTTTTCCACGATGCCGCCGTTCTCATTCAGCATGTGCATGTTGATGAGCAGGTAGCCCGGGAAAAACTTCCGCCGGCTTTCAGTGCGCTTTCCTTTTCCGGTCGTGTCTTTTTTGACCTCGGAGACCCGCTCCATGGGCAGCAGCACCTCGAAGATGACATCCGTCATCTCTTCGGTGGCGATGCGGCGTACGATATTGTCCTTCACCCTCTGCTCCTGACCGGAGAGAACGTGAACGACATACCACTGATCCCGTGCTGCTGGAATAGCTCCCATGTTACTGACAATTTTTGAAATCGGATTTTGAAAAAACGGCTGCGCCGCTGCCGGGCGGCCCCCGGCATTCATTGGACCCGTAAAGGTGCCCGCTTAGAAGATTTTGGTGAAAAACTGCATCACGTAAGCCATGATGAAGTCCCAGAACGCCACCCACGCCCCAAGCAGGACTACCGCGATAATGACAACCACGGTGGAGTCAAAGAGTTCCTTGAATTTTTTAAAGCCTTTTTCCTTCGGGTCCCACGGCCAGGAGGTTTTTTTGAGTTCAAGGCCGACTTCGCCGAAGAATTTGCGGGTTTTGCCAAGCATGGGAGCGCGTTTTCCGGGGGGTGAGGGTTAGAAAATTGAAAAATCAGTCTTTTTTGGCACGCCAGGAGGGAATCGAACCCCCAACCAACGGTTTTGGAGACCGCTACTCTACCGATTGAGCTACTGGCGTACGTGATGCTACCCGATTTTGGCGGGAGGCGACATTGGATGGCCCGGATTACCCTGTCAAGCGCCGGGAAGGATTCGTTTTGCCTAATTTCGGGTCTTTCTTTCCCTCTGAGGCCATTTTTGACCGCTCCGGGGGGACGAACGGCACAAAGAGCCCGTTCCGGCATCATAAATATCCTGACTCCGAACGCAAAAAAGCAGGGAGACGTTTCCGCCTCCCTGCTTCCTTACGTTAATTACTGACCGTTGGCGGATCAGGCGATGATTTCGCTCACGCGGCCTGCTCCGACCGTGCGGCCACCCTCACGGATAGCGAAGCGCATGGTCTTTTCGAGGGCGATGGGGGTGATGAGCTCAACTTCCATCTGGATGTTGTCGCCGGGCATCACCATTTCCACGCCTTCCGGGAGCTTGATGCTGCCGGTCACGTCCGTGGTGCGGACGTAGAACTGAGGACGGTAGTTGTTGAAGAACGGGGTGTGACGGCCGCCTTCTTCCTTGGAGAGGACGTAGACCTCAGCCTTGAAGTGTTTGTGGGGCTTCACGGAGCCGGGCTTGGCCAGCACCTGGCCGCGCTCGATGTCGTCCTTCTTCACGCCGCGGAGGAGGAGACCGCAGTTGTCGCCGGCCCGGCCTTCGTCGAGGAGCTTGCGGAACATTTCGATGTCGGTCACGGTCGTTTTGACGGTGTCCTTGAAGCCGATGATTTCGACTTCCTCCATCTTCTTGATGATGCCACGCTCGACCCGGCCCGTCACGACGGTTCCCCGGCCTTCAATCGCGAACACGTCTTCCACCGGCATGAGGAACGGCTGGTCGATCGGGCGCTCCGGCAGCGGGATGTAGCTGTCCACGGATTCCATGAGCTTGAGGATGGCCGCCTTGTGGGTGGCGTCGCCTTCGAGGGCCTTCAGGGCGGAACCCTTGGTGATGGGGATGTCATCGCCCGGGAAATCATACTGGGTGAGGAGGTCGCGCACTTCCATCTCCACGAGGTCGAGGAGTTCTGCGTCGTCCACCATGTCCACCTTGTTCATGAACACCACGAGAGCCGGCACGCCGACCTGACGGGCGAGCAGGATGTGCTCACGGGTCTGGGGCATCGGGCCGTCCGCGGCGGACACCACGAGGATACCACCGTCCATCTGGGCGGCGCCGGTGATCATGTTCTTCACATAGTCGGCGTGTCCCGGACAGTCCACGTGGGCGTAGTGGCGGTTGTCGGTTTCGTATTCGACGTGGGCGGTGTTGATCGTAATACCACGAGCCTTCTCTTCCGGAGCGGCGTCGATTTCGTCATACTTCTTCGCCTGAGCATATCCCTTCTCAGCGAGGGTGCTGGTGATGGCGGCGGTGAGAGTGGTTTTACCGTGGTCCACGTGGCCGATCGTGCCGACGTTCACGTGGGGTTTGTTGCGCTGGAATGTGTCCTTGGCCATGGTGTCTGTGTTTTAGTTTGGGTGAATTTCGATTTTTAAAGAAGATGGGCAACTGGAGCTCGTGGCGGGGATTGAACCCGCGACCTCTTCCTTACCAAGGAAGTGCTCTACCACTGAGCTACACGAGCACGCTGCCTGTTGGAGTGTAGAGACAAAAAACACCGTTTCACGGGAAAAGCCCGGGCGGGCGGGATTCTCCATGAAACGGCATTCGTCCGTCTCTGCACACCCGTGAAAAAACGATTTCGGCACCTCCGTTACGTTCCCGGTCTTCTCCATTAGCCAGGAGAGGCAGAGAAATTCCGTCCAGTGGTGCCGGCAAAGCCGTTTTTCCGCAGAGCGCCGCGGACCGTAGAGGTTGGCCCCCCAGTGTCAACGGCATTTTCCGCGATTCAGGAAAGGGAAGGTAACTTCCGTGATCAAATCCAAACTTCTAAGAATCATCAAGCTCGGGTGTTCCTCTGCGCGTTCAGTCCCACCACAGGCGCAAAGCCTGTTCTTTGAGCAATAGAGGCACCATGAGCGGCCCGTCCCCGCTCCAGTCGGACATGTAGATATCCAAGCCGTCCTGCGTTGCGTCGTCCAGGGGAAAGAGACTTTCGATTTTCTCCGCCTCCTCTTCGGTAAGCGGCCGGGTGAATTCGGCGTGCAATCCATCGTCAGTCGCAGAGACGATCACGAAGGGACAGATTTTTTCAATCGTAAGGAGACGCTGCGTGACGCGCTCCCGAATTTCTACGGGGTCGAACCCGTAGCTGATGTCCCCGTGCTCTCCGACTCCAAAATCTGCGATGATCTTTGCCG
>DATAIE010000364.1:0-3723 GCA_036262875.1 Verrucomicrobiales bacterium | reverse complement strand
ATCACCACCAGCATTCTTTCTCCTGTTTTGCGATCCTCTCCCTCCGGCAGCGAATAGACCCACTGCTGAAACTGACCGTAGTCTTCCAGTCCCCACTGCCTGGCCAATCCATACCACGCGGCACGGCGCACATCGGACTTTTCAGGCATGGCCTGCACCCACTCGATCGCACTCTGCCGGTCCACCCCCGCCCACTCGCGGGCGAGCGCCTGCACGTTGGCATAGTGTTCTCCGGGCACCCGCGCGACAAGGGCCACGGCAGCCGCGGAGTCGCGGCCCAGCATTTGCACCGCCACTTCGGAAGGCTTCAGGCCCAGCGCATCGCCGGCACGGGTCCCCGCCAGCGAAGCGGCAAACTCCAGATTTCGCATCATCACGGAGTTGGCCAAAGCCTCACGAACACCGCCTGCCCATGGTTCCCCAGCCGAGGCATCCAGCGCGGCGACTGCCTGAGCCGGATCACGCCGCAGCCATTCTGACCATGCATCCGTGATGAGGCTCCGGCAAAACGGAGAATCCGGAGCGTTTTTTAAACGATCGACAGCCGCGGGAAATTCGGCGTCATGGAAATTCGCCGTGCCAGGGATGGCATTGCCCTTGAATCCCGCCGCGAGTTCCAGCGCCTTATCCGGATCGCGGGCGTAGAGGTCGCTCAAAATGGAATGAGCCGCCAGGGCATCGACCGGCGCAAGCGTTAGACGCTTCAACCATTTCAGCGCGGTCTCGTCATCCTGACCGCGCAGAGCAGCAGCGGCCTCAAAGACGGCACTGCGAAGATCATGCACCTTCACCAGTGCCAGGGCACGCTCCGGATCGCTAACGACCAACGCAGGCACCACCGCCTCCAGCATCAGGTTCTGTCCCCGTGGAGTCGGCTGTAATTTTGCCCAGGCGATGGCGTCATCCGGCTGCTGCTCCGCAAGCAGTCCGGCCAAAGAACGCAGTGTTAGCGCCTTGAAGCCCCCGTCGGAAATGGCTTCCGCCCAGCGGCGTGTTAAACTCATATCCTCCGCCGCCAGCGCCCGCAGCGCCGGAATGTCTGCGTCCATGCCAGGAATGTTCAGGGGATTGAATGCCGCGTCTCCCTGCCCTCTCTTCACAAAGGCTTGCGCTCCTGCTTCCAACACCTCGCTGAGAGACTGGGAACGCCAGTCCCTTCCGTCACTAAAGAGAGTCTTGCGCGGCGGCGCGACTTCCCCGCGGAGAGACTCCAGGGCTGCCGCCGGATCGAGCACGGCCCATGCCGAGTAGAGCGAGCGGCTCCAGTGCTCCTCCCCGCGGCCCCTCACCCATGCAACCGCCCCTGCCGGCGCGAGCTCGAGCCAGCGGGTCAAGAGGGCCTGCATCCGAAGCCGCCGGAGCACCGGGTCGCTCAGAGTCTCGATTTCACCCGCCAGTCCGGAAAAATCCGCCACATTCCGGTTTGTCAGTTCCGTCAGCCAGGAATCCCCTTTCAACTCCCGGTCCTTCGACGCCGCTTTTCCCATGGCCGGTTTTACCACCCGCGTTCTGCCGCTCTCCGCCGGCCCGGCAAGGTGTATCCTCCAGCCATACACTGCGGTTCCTCCCGCCACAAACAAGGCAATGGCAAGGAAGAAGCGGGGACGCAGTTTCACGAAAGGAACATTAACCCGGCAGACCCACTGACGCAACAGACCTTCGGCAGCAATTCAACCCGTTGAACCCGGCTTCAAGCCGGCTAACCTGTCCCGATGACCCGCCGGCACCTCCTCCTGCTTACCATGGCTCCGCTAACAGTGCGGGCGGAGGAAGATTCCGTTGCTCGAGCCGTAGCACGCGGCAGGGAATTTCTTGTCAGGATGTTTCATCCGGATTTGCATCTGCTGCCGGAGTATGACGGGGCGAAAGTGATGTGGCTGTATCATGACAACTGGCTGGCGGCACGCGTTCTGAAAACGTCCCACCCGGAGATGGCCGGAAAGATCCTTGCAGCGATCAAGGCGCGCGGAGTGGAGAGATCGGGGAAAATCGAGATGATCTTCCGCGAGGCGGAACTGCCTTTTCACCGCTATGAACTGCGCGACGTGGCGCAGGACCGGGGCTTCACCATCCGGACAGAAGTCACGACCGGGGAGAAGACCTCCGGTTGGGAAAGCTATGCAGACCTGCTGCTCATTGCGGCTGTGGCCGAAAAAGACAAGGCCCGGGCGAAGGCTCATTTTGCGGCGGCTCTCAAAATGTGGGATGGAACCGGATTCGCAGACGAGGTGGTGAAAAAACAGGGGCAGTACGCGACCTACAAGCTGGGTCTGGCTCTGCATGCGGCGCGGCTGCTGGAGGCAGCCTCTCCGGAGCTGGATGCCGTCCGGAAACGTTTGCTCACCCTTCAGCATTCCAGCGGAGGCTGGATTACGGACTACAAGTCTGACGGAAAACCAAAGGGCCTGGCGAACGTGGAAACCACGTGTCTCGCCATCATTGGCCTGTCCGGCATCCCGGCACCCCAATCCACCGGTCCCTGACGGATGCCCGGAGGGGAGGTTAGACTTGAAATGGAGCCGAAAGCCTAAAAAAACCGGGATTTCGGGGCCTCTCAGACTATTTCGAGAGAGTTTATTTTCAAATTTTTATGGACAATGGGAATTTTTAGGCAAAACTATATTTATCAGAATATCATTTTTTGAGAATACGCCTCTCAGCCAAGCCGCCTCATGCTTCCGCTTTTCTATACACGCCAGTACCTGCTGGACTGCTGGACAACTCGACGGGCTCAATCCTCTAAATCCATGATCTACAGCGCGGAGAACAACCTTTATGCCGTGCGCCGGGTGGACACGGCGGCCATGCCGGACCACCGGAGCACGATCGTTTTTGAATGCGATCTCGTCCACGGTGAGCGGGGCCAAAAGGTGTTTCTGGGCCTGATGGAAACGGATGCCGTCAGCATCGCCGCGCACAGTCCCGGAATCGGAATCTCCGTCGACCTTCATACCGGACTGGTGACGGATGTCGTCAACGATCAGGGAGTGCTCGGCTATCTGGAGTGTGCTCCCATCGAAGCGGACGGCCCCCTGCATGTCCGCATCGAAGTGGACATGATCGGTCGCGTTCTGCTGCCGCGCATTGTCGTGGGCAATGATGTGATTTTACATCCGGCACTCTATCTCGATGCCCGGGAGGGACTCAGTGCGCTGGTGGGAACCAGCGTGCATCCCCTGGGTGACGCCCGTTTTGAAAATACCCTGCTGCGCACCGAGGAGCCGGACGGCTGGGAAGTGCTAACCGCATCGCGATAATTTTCGAACCTTTGAACGTCCCTCCCCCGACTTTCTGAAATTCATAATCAGGGTATGGATGCGGCAGCCGGGGTGAGGGCGTTCTCCAGATCAATCGCGTGAGAGAACCGCAGATTTCGCGGTCTCTGTGAACCAGATGAGTTTCACCGCGGAAATGGCCGCGAACGAAAGGATGATCCACATGAACAGCCGCTGCGGGAGCCTTTCGATGAAGAGGCGGCCCGCCAGAAGGCCGGCGGCCACCGCCGGAAGAAGGATCAGATTCAGAGTGAATGACTCGACGCTGATGAGGCCCAGCGCCAGGCTGAACGGCACCTTGGCGAGATTCACGAAAAGGAACAGCCACGCCATGGTGGCAATGAACTCCTTTTTTGGCAATCCCACGAGCAACAGGTAAAGCGTTGCGATGGGGCCGGCGGCATTGGCGATCATCGTGGAAATCCCGGTGACCAGTCCCACCGTCCAG
>DATAIE010000363.1:0-8766 GCA_036262875.1 Verrucomicrobiales bacterium | reverse complement strand
GAGCGCCGTGAATTATCAGGTTTTTGCCCGCAAATACCGCCCGAAGACGTTTGACGACGTTTTGGGGCAGGATCATGTCGTGCGCACATTGAAGAATGCGGTGGCTCAAAACCGGCTGGCGCACGCCTATCTCTTCGTGGGGCCCCGCGGGACGGGCAAAACCAGTCTGAGCCGTATTTTTGCTAAAGCGCTCAACTGCACCGGCGGACCGAAAGTGGATTTCGATCCGAACGAGGATGTCTGCGTCGAGATCGCCGAGGGCCGCAGCCTCGATGTGATGGAAATCGACGGCGCCTCCAACAACGGCGTGGACAGCATTCGCGACCTCCGGGAGAACGTGCACTACGCGCCGGCCCGCGGTCAGTTCCGCATTTACTACATCGATGAGGTGCACATGCTGACGGGCGGAGCCTTCAACGCCCTTCTCAAGACGCTGGAAGAACCGCCGCCGCACGTGAAGTTCATCTTTGCGACGACGGAGGCGCACAAAATCCTTCCCACTATCCTCAGCCGCTGCCAGCGGTTCGACCTGCGGCGCATTCCCGCGCCGGTGATTGCGCAGCACCTGCTGCACATCGCAAAGGAAGAGGGAGTGACACTCGACCCCCTCGCGGCGCACAGTATCGCGGTGGGTGCGGAGGGCGGGATGCGCGATGCGCAGTCCATGCTGGACCAGTTGGTCGCCTTTTGCGGCAACAATGTGCGCGAACAGGACGTGCTGGACGTGTTCGGATTCACCAGCCACCACACGGTTTCCGGGATTTGCGGAGCGATTCTCAACGGCCAGACCGCCGACGCGTTGAGCCGCCTCTATCAACAGGCTGAGACGGGAAAGGACCTCTCGCGGCTGCTGACGGATGTCATTTTTCATTTCCGGAATGTGCTGGTGCACAAAGTCGATCCGGAAATCGCGGCACGGGATTTGCCCTCCGAGATTGCCGGGGATCTCGCGGCTCAGGCGGCGCAGATTTCCAGCGAGAAGCTGATGCAGATCATCGATCAGTTTGCGGAGGTGGAGAGCGGGATGAAATGGGCGCTGAACAAGCGGCTGTATTTCGAAATCGGCATCATCCGCGCCACACAGGTGCTGGGCGAGTCTTCGTTGAGCGACGTTATTCTGGCCCTGCGCAATTCCCTCGACGGTTCCAGTTTTACCCCTCCGGCTCCGTCCTCCGGCACCCCCGTTTCTCCCGTCTCCCCGAAACCGGAGCAGGCTCCCGCACCTCTGGCGGGTGGCGGCAGTTGGCGGGCAGCTCTCCAGGCGGAGGAAACGCCGGCGGTTGAAAGTGGACCTCCCGTTGCTGCCAGTCCGCCACCGCCTGTCAGTGTCCCCGCCGTCGAAGTTCCTGAATCTCAGCCGGTGGCTGGAGTCGAGGCCGGCCCGGGATTGTGGGAATCGGCTCGCGAGGAGTTCAGCAAGAAGCTTCCGCTCCAGGGCGGCTATGCCGCGGAGGCCACCTTCCTGGGAGTGGAGGGACGGCAGTTCATTATTGGAGTGCCTGAAGAACACCGCCTCGCGGCGATGAATCTGGAGAGGCCGAACGTGAAAGCGGCGCTGGAGGAAATCCTGGCGCGACACTCCGGTCAGAAGTATTCGCTGAAAGTGGAAGTGCGCGCCGACCTCGTCGCGGCACCCGCACCGGAGGTCTCGGCGCCGCCGCCCGTTCCGGAGGCCGCACCTGTGGTGGAGAAACAACCCACTCCGAAACAGGCAAAGGCCGCTGCCGCGGACGAGGCCGCCGAGCGGCAGGCCAAATTCGAGGAGGAGTTCCGCAACGATCCGCTCATCCAGGAGGCCCTGAAGCTTTTCGATGCGAGGATCACGCAATCAGCCTGATACTGTCCCATTATCATCCATGACCATACGCCTATTCTTTGCCCGGACGCTGGCTCTGTGCAGCGCCGTTCTTTTCACCTTCACCGGTTGCCGCAATTCCGGACCGCCGGGAACCGAGGTCAAAAAAGCCCTCACGGTCGGGACGGCCACGGTGGTTTCAGGAAAGTTCAGTCCGCTCAATGACACGGCCCGTTTCCTCGCGGGGATGCCAGGCGGAGCCGATTCACCGCTGCTCCAGGTCCGGGGGACGGAGCACTGGCAGCGCTACAGCCGCAACATGGATGAACTGTGGCGCCGCTTTGCCGTGCAGCGGCAGCCGCGTATCGCGAGTTTCAGCCGCAGCCAGTTGGGCGGCCTGCGGAACGCGCAAACCCTGTGGTATCCCTTCAGCGGTCCGGACATCCTCTTTGCGGAGGCCTTCTTTCCGGGCAGCAACAACGTCCTCCTCAGCGGCCTCGAAGGCAGCGAGATGCTGCCGGACCTGCAAACGCTTACGCCGGCGGAGATCGACACCGCCCTGGATGGTCTCTACAGCTCCCTGACGACCTCTCTCAACTGTTCGTTCTTCATCACCAGTGATATGCGTGTGGACCTTCAGCGCACCCGCCTTAAAGGGACGGTGCCTATCGTTCTCGTGTTTCTCGCAAGACTGGGATATAACATCGAATCCGTGGCCCCTGTATCGCTCGATGGAGGCGGGAATCTTGTCGGCGGTCATCCGGGAGGCTGGCCGGGCTATCATATTCGCGCGGCGGGCAAGAACATCTATTACTTCACGGGCAACGTGGCCGATTTCGCGCTGCGTTCGGACAACCGTTATCTGAGTTTCGTTTCCCGTTTCGGTTCGGTGGTCACGTATCTCAAGAGCGCCTCCTACCTGATGCACACGGATGAATTTCAAACCATCCGCAATGCCATCCTCCGTCAAAGCGCCGCGGTGCTCGAAGACGACAGTGGCATTCCTCTCAGCGCTTTCGATGGTTCATGGGGCCTCGATTTCTACGGCCGCTATACGGGCGTGCTCGATATCTTCAAGTCCCACTATCAGCCAAAGCTGGCTGAAATCTTCAACGGCGGCGGCAGCAATGTGCATCACATCGACTTCGGTGTCGGTTATAAATTTGAAGCCGGTGAATCCGCTCTCATTCTCGCGCGGAAGCATTAGGGCCGCTGAGTGCGGGAGTGCGTATTCGACAGCATAGCGGCTGCGGGCGTAACTCCCGCATGCATTCCCGCCGTCGATTCCTTACCGGATCCTCTCTTCTCGCCGCCACTGCCACCCTGACCGGAGCGCCGCACATCGCGCGCTCTGCGGAGTCATTGCAGTCCGCTCCCGGTCAAAAGCCGAAAAAGATCATCCATATCGTCAGCGACGGCATGAGCATGGGAACGCTGACCTGCGCGAATCTCCTTTCCCGGATCACCCGCAAAAAGCCGCTCTCGTGGACGCAGCTCTGGAAAAATCCGGCCGCCCGGGTTGCCCTGATGAATACCCGTTCCCTGAACTCCATGGTGACGGACAGTTCCGCGGCGTCCTCGGCATGGGGCAGTGGATCGCGGGTCGTGAACGGAGCTGTGAACGTCCTGCCGGACGGCGCGCTCCTCACGCCTCTGTATAAACTCTTCTCTGAAGCCGGGTGGAAAACCGGCCTCGTCACGACCGCCGAAATCACTCATGCCACGCCTGCCGGATTCGCCGCCGCCGTCAAATCCCGCGGGGATTCCGATGTGATTGCGGTCCAGTACCTCGAGCGGAAAATCGATGTCCTCCTCGGCGGCGGACGCCCCTTCTTCTCGCCCAACAAACGGAAGGATAAACGCGACCTGCGCGGAGATTTCACCAAAGAGGGATACACCGTCGTTCTCGACAAGGCGGCGCTCGAAAAGGCTCCGCTGGACACGCGCCTCCTCGGCACTTTTGCGGATGGTCACCTTCCTTATACCATCGATCACCGCAATGACGCGAAGCTGAAAGCCGGCGTGCCGACGATCGCGGAACTCACGACGGCAGCCCTCGCCCGTCTCGAACGCAGCGAGCGCTTCATTCTCCAGGTGGAGGGCGCCCGCATTGACCATGCGGCTCACAATTCCGACGCCGCGGCGGCGCTCAATGAACAGATCGCTCTCGATGAGGCCATCGACGTGTGCCTCGAATTCCAAAAGAAACATCCGGACACGCTGATCGTCATCACCACGGACCACGCGAATTCCAACCTGGGCCTCAACGGCATGGGGGGCGGATACCGTACGAGCTCCCAGCAGTTTGCGTCCCTCGCGAATGCGAAGATGTCCTTCCCGGAAATCCTGAAGCTCCTCGAAAAGGCGGGCGAAAAGGTGAAGGTCCCTCCTTATCCCTCCGATCCGGAGGACAAGGTCGACGTGCCCGATCCCATGGCCAAGATCGATCCTCCCAAACCCAAAGCGCCGGAGGACAAAACGAAGTTCACCGCGGCGGTGCAGGCGGACACGCACCGCGTCGATCCGGCGAAGGTCGTGGCAGTCATCGCGGAGGCGACCGGATACAAAATGTCTCTGCGCCGTGCGGAGTTGTTCTCCAAAGTACTCGCCGGGACGTCTCCTCAACTTTATGATCAAATGAATCCGGTGGTCACCCAGTTGGGGCAGGTGATGGGCAATCGCTACGGCATCGGCTGGACCGGCAACACGCACACAGCGGACTATGTCCAACTGACGGCCCTCGGGCCAGGCAGCGAACTCTTCACCGGGTTCGTTGAAAATACGGATGTGTTTGCCCACTACACGACTCTTGCGGGCATCGACTTCAAGAATCCTTCCGCTCCGCTGATCGCTCATACCGGGCCGGAAGCGCACGCCGCGGAGAGGCCGTCCCGCTATTCCGCATGGGTATAATCCTCCGGGTTCTCCGGGGCCGGAAAAGACCTGCTCCGGCAGGAAGAGTATCGATCTGTTCAGGGAATTCGGCCGTTCGGGTGAATTTTTCCGAAAACACGTTCGAAATTTTGTGATGAATCCGGTATTTGCCGCCAGTATTGACCTCCCCGGAATCACTTCTGCATGAAACAACACCTCGCCATTCTGTCTGCCGCTTCAGTTGTCCTCGTCTCGCACGCATGGGCACAAACTGGTCCCTTGTCGCTCAAAAAAGGCGATAACATCGCCATTGTCGGCAGTGGATTGGCTGACCGCCAGCAGCATCATGCCTGGCTGGAGACGTTCATTCACAAGGCTTATCCGGAATTGGAACTCACGGTGCGGAATTTGGGTTTTGGAGCGGACGAAGTGAATGTTCACCCGCGCAGTGACGAGGTTCCAACGACCGAGTACTTCCTCAATATGAAACCGGGGACGCTGGATACGAAGGTGGGAAATACGAAGGTGGTCTACACTGCGGGCGCGGACTTCCATGCCAGTGTCATCCTCGCCTACTGGGGCTTCAATGAGTCCTTCAAGGGCCCGCGCGGCCTCGACGGTTTCAAGAAGGCGCTCGACGAATATCTCAAGAAGCAGCTTTCCGCGGACTATGGAAAAGGAAAGCCGCAGGTGGTGCTGTTTTCGCCCATCGCGCACGAGAATCTCAAAGATCCCGCCAACTATTCGGACGGCTCGGCCAACAACAAGAACCTTGAGCTCTACACCGGTGCCATGGCCGAAGTGGCGAAGGCGAACAATGTCCCTTTTGTGGACCTGTTCCACGCTTCGCAGGAACTCTACGCCAAAGCGGCCAAACCGCTGACCATCAATGGCATTCACCTGACTGAAGCCGGTGACAAGGCGCTCGCGCCCGTGCAGTTCAAGGCTCTCTTTGGCAAGGACGCTCCTTCCGCGGACGATCCCGCCATCGCTAAAATCCGCGAGGCGGTGCTGGAGAAGAACGTTCAATGGCACCACCGCTACCGTACGGTGGATCAGTACAACATCTACGGGCAGCGCTCCCGCATCAAGTACGCCGACGCCAAAAACCCCAACAACGGTATCGACAACGCCACCGTGCTCGGGGACGAGATGGCTCAACGTGACGTGAAAACGGCCAACCGCGACAAAGCCGTGTGGGCCGCAGCCCAGGGGAAGAGTTACACGGTCAAGGATGACAACCTGCCTCCCGTCCATGCCGTGGCGCCCAACCGTCCGGAACCCGTCCCGTATTTGAACGGCGATGATTCACTCAAGAACCTCTCCACCCCGGAAGGCGTGAAAGTGGAGTTCATCGCCTCGGAGACGGAATTCAAAGACCTGATCAATCCGGTGCAGATGAATTTCGACACCCGCGGCCGCCTCTGGGTGGCCGTGTGGCCCAACTATCCGGAAACGACGCCGACGACGAATGTCTACGACAAGCTGCTCGTATTCGACATCGATCCGAAGACCGGAAAGTTCACGAAATGCTCGACCTTTCTGGACGGGCTCAACTGTCCCACCGGCTTCCAGTTGTATAAAGACGGCGTGCTCGTCATGCAGTCGCCGGACATGTGGTTCGTGCGGGACACGGATGGAGACGGCAAGGCCGACTGGAAGGAGCGCATCGTTCACGGGCTGGATGCCGCGGATTCCCACCACGAGACGAACTCCATTTGTTATGAGCCGGGCGGCGCGGTTTATTTCAGCGACGGCGTTTTCCATCGCACCAACGTGGAAACGATCACCGGTCCGGTGCGCAATTCCGACGGAGCCATCTACCGCTACGAGCCGCGCTCCAGCCGGTTCTCGCGTTACGTTCCCTACGGCTTCGCCAATCCGCACGGACGCGTGTTCGACTACTGGGGCAACGACATCATCACGGATGCCACGGGCAATGCGAATTACTTCGGCCCGGCCTTCAGCGGCCATCTTGATCACGGCGCTCACGCCGGCATGAAGGAGTTCTGGAACCGCCCGAACCGTCCCTGCCCGGGCACCGCCATTCTCAGCAGCCGTCATTTCCCGGATGACTGGCAGGGGATGTTCCTCAATACCAACGTCATCAGTTTTCAGGGCATCTACTGGGCGAAAGTCTCCGAAGACGGCGCGGGATTGAAGGGCAAGAGCGTCGAGCCGCATCTCCTCCAGACGGATGTGCGCAAGGACCCGAATTTCCGCCCCAGCGGCGTCGCTGTCGCGCCGGACGGTTCACTCTACGTCATGGACTGGTCGCAGATGCTCATCGGGCACCTCCAGCACCACCTGCGCGATCCGAACCGCGACCACCAGCACGGACGCATCTTCCGCCTTACGTACCCGGGCCGGCCGCTGCTCACGCCGAAGAAGATCTACGGTGAACCCATCGAAAACCTGCTCGAACTGCTCAAGGAGCCGGAGGACAACGTCCGCATGCGGGCCAAGATCGAACTGGATACGCACGATACGAAGGACGTCATCGCCGCGGTGCAGAAGTGGGAAAAGAACCTCGACAAGACGGACAAGAATTACGAGCACAACCGTCTCGAAGCCCTCTGGGTGCACCAGTGGCACAACGTGGTGAATCAGAATCTGCTCAATGACGTGCTCAAGTCCGGAGACTCCCGCGCCCGTGCGCAGGCCGTGCGTGTGCTCTGCTACTGGCGTGATCGTGTGCCGGCGGCTCTCGATTTGCTCAGTGTGGCCGTGAAGGACTCTGCACCGCGCGTGCGTCTCGAGGCGGTGCGCGCTGCGAGCTTCTTCAATGGAGCTGATACCGTGAAGGCACTCGAAATCGCCAACGCCGCGAGCGTCGATAAAGACTACTACATCGACTACTGCTACAAGGAGACGATGAAGCAGCTCATCTCGCTTCCGGAGGGAGCCGCCGCGAACAATGCTCTCCTCCAGGCGAGACTCCGCGTGAAGCCGAATGCCAGCTATGGCCCGACGAACAAGTCGCTCTCCGCGGAGGATATGAAGGTCTACAACCTCGGGAAGGAAGTCTTTGCCCGTGAGGCGCACTGTGTCACCTGCCACCAGGCGGACGGCAAAGGCGTGGAGGGCGTCTATCCGGCGCTGGTGAAGAGCGATTGGCTCAAAGGCGATCCTCAGCGCGCGATCAAGATCGTGCTCAAGGGGCTCTACGGCCCCCTGGAGTTCCAGGGGAAGACCTATGGTCCTGAAAAGGGCACCCCGCCCATGATGGGCTTCGGTCCGCTGCTCAACGACGAGGAACTCGCCGCCGTGCTCACCTACGTGCATCAGTCCTTTGGCAATGACCTCCCCGTGGTGAAAGCCGCGGAGGTCGCCAAAGTCCGGGATGCCGTCAAGGACCGCGCCATTTTTTACATGGTGGACGAAATCCTGAAGGAGCATCCTCTGGAGAAAAAATAGGCGCCGCCTTCACTTCGCCGGTAGGCTTTTGCTTGTAATCAAAAGGGCGGCTGCTAAAGGGTTCCCATGGCAGCAACTCATGTCTGAGCAGCGTGCCCGGTTCCCTGTCCCCTCTGACAGTTCTCCGGCTCCCGCCGCTCGCATCGCCGCTATCTACTCCGCCTCCTGCCGGCTCTTCAGAGGGACGCCGGCGGGGGCGGAGTTTGTTTTTGGCAGAGGCTGCTCGTTGGGCCGATTGCCAGGACAAATTTCCGGAATGCAGGCGTCCTCCCGCTCTCTCTCTTGCTGACGCAGCATAACGACGATTCGGAGCCCTGAATGGGCGTGGCAACAAAGCCCGGGGCAAGCAGCGCAGCGGCGCAGCCCCGGATAGAGGCCAACCAAAGCCCGAGCCCTGCACAGGGCGGGACAAAATTCCCGGAACTTCTCCGGCGTCCGACGATCCTTTCCCGGAAGCGCAAGATGCCAGGGGAGGGTGTCCCGCCCCTTGCGGGGCTCATCTCTTGCGGGGAGGTACCCAGGGCTGCGCCTGCTTCGCAGGCTTGCCCTGGGCTTTGTTGTATCGCGCTTTCGGCGCCAGGATAACTGAAGCCGCTCTAAACAGGCAGAGGCCGCTGCTACGCAGCCTTCCGGAACCACGTCGCCGGATTCAGGGAAGGAACAGCGCGGTTCCGGGAGCG
>DATAIE010000362.1:0-2282 GCA_036262875.1 Verrucomicrobiales bacterium | reverse complement strand
AGCACGGCGGCCACCAGCAGCCAGAAAAAGAAGCGCGGTTTCCACGCTCCTCCCACGGTTACTTTGATTTTGGCCGGTCTCTTTCCCATGCAGTGATCAGGACTTGAAGCGCGTTGGGGCCTTCGCCAGCGCGGAATCAGGAGAGTGAGCCGGTCCCGGAAGCCGGACTAACTAATGACGCCGGTGATCGGCGTCGCTCCCGTCACCCCCACCAGCCGCTGAGCGAGCCCCCCGTAAAAATAGGACAGTTTGGTCGGGTCCATTCCCATCAGGTGCAGGATGGTGGCATGCAAATCCCGGATGTGATGCCGGTCCACCACGGCCTCGTGGCCCAGTTCATCGGTTTCGCCATAGGAGGTGCCGCCCTTCACCCCTCCACCCGCCATGAAATAAGTGAACCCTTTCGGGTTGTGATCGCGCCCCCCCTGTCCTCCCTGACTCACCGGTTGCCTGCCAAACTCACCGCCCCACACGACGAGCGTTTCATCCAGCAGGCCGCGCTGTGAAAGATCGGCGAGAAGTGCGGCCACGGGTTTATCGATCTCCGGGCAGTGAATGGAGAGGTTTTCCTCCACACCATTGTGGGCGTCCCAGTTTTGCTGCTGATGTCCGCCTCCATGATAGATCTGAATAAAACGCACACCCCGTTCCACGAGCCGCCGCGCGATGAGACACTGTCTTCCAAACGGGGCCGGACCGAGCGCCAGAGGATGTCCGGAGGCATTGTCGTTGAGCCCGTACATTTCCTTCGTCGCGGCGCTTTCCTTTGAAAGGTCCAGGGCTTCCGGCGCGCTGCTTTGAAGCTGGAACGCGAGTTCGTAACTCGCGATGCGTGCCTGCAACTCCGAATAGCCGGGATGTGCGGCAAGGTGCTCTGCATTCAGGAGGTTCACCGTTCCTGTCAAATCACGCTGCACCGGCGCCGGGTACTCCGAGACGGAGTCCAGATCGAGCACCGGCTGCCCGCTCGACCGCAGCACCGTCCCCTGGTAGGCTGCGGGCATGAATCCGCTCGACCAGTTTGCCGCTCCGCTGATGGGGCCGCCGCGCGGATCGAGCATCACGACATATCCGGGCAGATTTTGATTCAAGGTGCCCAGTCCGTAGTCGATCCATGATCCCATCGACGGATGTCCCTGAATGACCCTTCCGCTGTTCATCTGAATCATGGCGGAACCGTGCGCGAATGAGTCCGCGTAGAGCGATTTGATGACCGCGAGTTTATCGGCATGGCGCGCAATATTTGGCAGGGCATCCGAGACCCACAGGCCGGATTGCCCGTGTCTGGCCCACTGGCGCTTACTGCCGAGAAGGACGCCCGGCTTCACATCCTTTCGCCGCAACTCCAGATTCACCGTTTGCCCGTCACGCTTCTGCAACTCCGGTTTATAGTCGAACAAATCCATCTGGGACGGCCCGCCGTACATGAAGAGGAAGATGCAGGACTTCACTTTCACAGGCCGGTGCGGCGGCTTTGCCGCGAGGGGCGGTGCCTCCTCCGCTTTGGCGAAAAAGCCGTCCCCCTGCAGCAGGGCCGACAGGGCACCCCCCGCGAAACCCGCCCCGGCCTGCCACAGAAATTCCCGGCGTGTGCCGGCGCACAGGGATCGTGGTGATCTGGAAAAAGTCTTCATCGGTTCAGTCGACGTAGATGAATTCGTTCAGGTTGAAGAGCATCAGGCAAAGCGACTGGAGCGCTCGATAGGCAGGGGCCGGTTCACCGGACGGCACGACCGTATTTCCTCCTCCGGGGGATCGAATGGTCAGGCCATCGAGCCACAGCGACCCGCCCCAGGCCCGAACGCCGACGCTTCCCTCGACAATCCCCGCCTCCTTATCCGTCATCTCCATGAGGGGAGAATCATTCACGATCACCTTGATCCGAGGGCCGTCGCATTCGATGCGGAGTCTAACAACTTCCCGTGCGGACATTTTCATCTCCGCCTCCGCCAGCGGGGAGGACTGGTCTCCATTTCGCCGCAGACTGAGCTGCTGCTTTCGTGGATCGAACACGACCTCATATCCCCGGGCGCCATCTCCCGCAGCCGAGGCGCGAAAGAGAATCCCCGCCAGTTCCACAGCCCCCGGCAGTGTGACATTCGCCTCGATGGCGCCATCCTTGAATTTGGCTCCTCCCCACAGCGCAAAGGGACCGCGCCCGCGCTCCACCACCCGGATGCCCTCGTACGCCGGTGCCCAAACCCCGTGAAAATACTGCCAGCCTTCCGCCGGCCCTGTCAAAAACTGAGAGGGCTGCAGTTTCGGATAGTAGTCAGCCGACA
>DATAIE010000361.1:0-4558 GCA_036262875.1 Verrucomicrobiales bacterium | reverse complement strand
TCAGCGCTTCATCGGACTTCGGTTCCGTGGCCGACAGCAAAAGGGAACTGGCGGCGGAAGCCGCCGGTGTGCTCGCAGCCTCGGCCATCCGGAACCGCGACAAGGTGGGACTGGTGTTGTTCAGTGAGTCCGTGGAACTCTACATCCCTCCGGCGAAGGGGCGCACTCACATCCTGCGGCTCATCCGCGAGACACTGTTTTTCCAGCCGGAAAAGACGGGGACCAACATCGGAGCGGCCCTCGATTTTGCTAATCAGGTGATCAGCCGCCGTGCGGTGGTATTCCTTGTCAGCGATTTCTGCCCAGGCACTCCTTTCGATGCCCGGCTGGCGGATCTCCGCAAAAAGCTGCGCATCACCGGAAAGCATCACGACGTGATCGCCGTGTCCGTCACCGACCCGCGGGAGGAGGACCTGCCCAACGTGGGGCGCATCTGCGTGGAGGATGCGGAAAGCGGCAGCGTAGTGGAAATCGATACCGGCAAGCAGCGGGTGCGGGACGCCTACCGCCATCAGTCGCGCGACCGGCGCACACGCACGGCGGCGGCCATCCGCTCGGCGGGAGTGGATCTTCTCGAGTTCATCAACGGCACCAACTGGCTGCCCGCGCTGGTGGGCTTTTTCCGGAAACGACGTCACCGCACCTGATGAGATTCCGTGTTTTCATTCGCCTGTTTCTTTTGATCGCCCTGACAGGACTGGTTTCAGTCCCGCCTGCGGCGGCGGCACCCCCTGCCCTGCCAGGACAGCTCCAGCCGGGAAACCCTAACGCCTCCCCGTCCCCCGCGGAGGATGATATCCTCGGCCCCCGGGAGCCGGTCCGGATTCCCGTGCCGGAGGAGGGCGTGTCATGGGGCCTCTGGCTGGGGATCGGGGGCGGAGCCCTCGCTGCAGCCCTGTTGCTTTGGTGGTGGCTGGCGCACCGGAAACGAATGATCATTATCGCACCCGCGGAGCGCGCCCTGACAGCCCTCTCGGCCATCGATACCGCGCGCAATGCGCTCGCGCCTGACGTGCTCGCGGACCGTTCGGCGGATGCCGTGCGGAAGTTTGTGGCGGAGCGTTTTGGCATCGCCGCCCCCCGCCGGACGACGGAGGAATTTCTCCGGGAACTGGCAGCCGCCGCGTCCTCGCCTCTGGCAGCGCACAGTCCTCTGCTGCGCGGATTTTTGCAGTCGTGCGACATGGCAAAATTCGCTGGGGCGGGATTCGATGCCGCCGAGCGCCTGACGCTGCTTGAAACCGCCCGCCGGTTCATCCGCAGTTCGAATACTCCCGCACCGGAACAGCCTTCACCCGCCACTTCCCCGCCCCCATGATCGAGGGTCTCGAATTCGTACACCCGCAACTCCTCTGGCTGCTGCTCGCCCTGCCGGTGCTGCTGATCTGGAAGGGCCTGCGCGGCCGGCCCGTGGCAGTGCGGCTCCCCTCCACGCTGGATGCCGCAGAGTCCGGCTTTCAGCCCCGGAGTTTGATTGGCGGGTTTCGCATGCTGCCGGTGATTGCGGCGCTGGCCTGCCTGATCGTGGCCCTTGCCCGTCCCCGGCTCGGACGGGGCACCACGGACATCGAGTCCAGCGGTATCGATATCCTTCTTACCATCGACGTGTCAGGATCGATGGAGGCCATGGACTTCAAGCTGCAGGGTCAGCCGGCAAACCGGATCGATGTGGTGAAGGATGTGGTGGCCCGTTTCATCAAGGACCGGCCAAACGATCAAATGGGCGTGGTGGCCTTCGCCGGACGTCCCTATCTGGTCGCACCTCTGACGATGGACCAGAAGTTCCTCGCCAGTCGTGTGGGAGACCTGAGGATCGGGCTCGTGGAGGACGGCACTGCCATCGGCTCCGCTATCGCTTCTGCGGTGGACCACTTGCGCCAGTCGAAGGCGAAGTCGCGCATCGTTATCCTCCTGACAGACGGCGTGAACAATGCCGGAGCGGCGAATCCTGTCACCAGCGCTGAGGCCGCCAAAGCGCTGGGCATCAAAATCTATACCATCGGGGCCGGCACGCGGGGAGAGGCCCCCATGCCGGCGGGACGCGATATCTTCGGACGCGTCCAGATGGCCAACATGAAAGTGGATATCGACGAGGAGATGCTGCAAAAAGTAGCCGACATCACGGGCGGGCGCATGTTCCGAGCCACAGACACAGACTCGCTGGAGAAAATTTATGAGTCGATCAATCAACTGGAAACCACGACCCGGAAGATCAAAAAATACAAGGACTATGAGGAACTCTATCTCTGGGCGCTGCTGCCCGGACTGGGCATCCTCGTGACGGGCTGGGTGCTCGGTCAAACGATCTGGAGGAGGCTGCCGTGAAGACGTTCCTCCACACACCGGTGAAAGGCCCCTTTTGTGCGGCGGCAAATAACCCTGCCGCCCGCCGTCGCTAATAGGACGGCGATCCCTCAATCACGTCATGGTAGACTCCCCTCTCGAATTTGCCCGCATTCACTGGCTCTATGCCGGTGCGGGGCTGTGTGTCGTGATCGTGCTGCTGTTTGTGTATTTTGACCGTCAGCGGGAGACCGCGCTGGCAAAACTGGTGCATCCACGGTTCCGGCAGCGGCTCGTTCCGGGCCACTCGATCCTGCTGCGCCGGGTAAAGCGCTGCCTCTGGATCCTGGCCGTCATCCTGTTGAGCCTTGCAGCCGCAGGACCGAGAAAGGGCTATGAGTGGCGGGAGGTGAAACGCCGCGGGATTGACATTCTTTTCGCTCTCGATACCTCCCGCAGCATGCTGGCGGAGGACATCACTCCCAGCCGGCTGGAGCGCGCGAAGATGGGCATCCTGGATTTTCTTTCGCGGCTCGACGGCGACCGTGTAGGCCTCATTCCCTTCGCGGGCAGTTCCATGGCCCTCTGCCCGCTCACGGCGGATTACGACGCCTTCCGCAATGCGCTGGAGGTGCTGAACACGGACACGATTCCCCGGCAGGGCACGGATGTCGCCAGCGCGATCCGGGAGGCGGAGAGACTGTTTGCGGAACAGGGGAACAATTACCGCGTGCTCGTGCTGATCACCGATGGAGAGGATCTCCAGGGGGATGTGCTGGAGGAGGCCGGAAAAGCAGCGGAAAATGGAACGAAGATTTATCCGGTCGGCGTGGGGAGCACGGAGGGCGCGCTGATCCCACTGCGCCAGGGCGCGCGCACCGACTATGTCCGGGACGACGCTGGAAATCCCGTCCGTACAAAACTGGACGAGGAAACGCTGAAAAAGATCGCGGAAAAAACGGGAGGGCTCTACGCACAGTTGGGACGCGGAGCCGAAGGGCTGGACACCATTTACCGTGAGAAACTCCGGCTGGTTCCCAAAAACGACACCGATCAGCACATCGAAAAAGTGCCGCTTGAGCGGTTTGAATGGCCGCTGGGAGCTGCCATATTACTCCTCATGTTGGAATTCCTCCTTCCGGACCGTCGCCGCGAAACCAAAGGCCGCGCCCTGCCCTCCGCAGCCCGGCGGCATCCCGCCGTGCCGAACACCGCCGCCGCAGTAGCGGTTGGGTTGCTCCTCGCTCTGTCGAACCGGACGGCGCAGGCGGAGGAGGACCCGCGCGTGCTCTACAATGACGGGACGAAGGAATACAACGAGGGCCATTTTGACAAAGCCGCGGAGCTGTTGCGGAGTTCTTTGAACACTCCGGACCTCAGTCTTCAAAACAGGGCCTACTACAATCTCGGCAATTCACTCTATCGTCTTGGCCAGTCCCAAATGAAGGAGGGGCCCGACAAAACGCTCGCCGCATGGGAAGACGCTATCCAATCCTACTCCGGCGCCCTTTCCCTGAACAGCACGGATACTGAGGCCCGGCACAATCTGGAAGTGGTCACCCGCAAACGGGACGAACTGAAACGGAAAATGGAGGAGGAGAAAAAGAAGGAAAAGGAACAGAAAGACGATAAGACGGAAGACAAGAAAGACGATCAAAAGCAGGACCAGAAAGATCAGCAGGATCAAAAGGACCAGAAGAAACAAAACGGCGACGGGTCAAAGGACGAGCAAAACAAGGACGGACAAAAAGACGATTCTCAGAAACAACCGGGCCAGGAGAACAAAGACGGGAAGCAGGGGGATCAGAAGGACTCAGAGGGCAAAGACGACCCGAAGAAGTCTGAAAGCGGCAAAGAGGATCAAAAGGAAAATCCTGACAAAAAAGGAGCCTCCGGAGAAAAGCACGGAGAGGAGAAAAGCCCTGAAGAAAAGGAAGCGGACAAGAACTCGCCCGGGACCGGCGTGGACCAAAAGAAAGAGGACAAAGCCGCCACCGGAAAAGACGGCAAGGATCCAAAGGATGGAAAGGACCCGCAAAAGGCGCAGGAAATGAAGGAGGGCGACAAAAAGGACGGAAAGGACGACAAGAAAGGCGACCAGGCTCAGGAAGCCAAAGAAGGGCCTGAAGGGAAGGACAAACAGGGGAAGGAAGCGAAAGAGGGCCGGCAGGCCACCGAAACGCAGGAAGGAAAGGACAAGGCCGATCCGAAAACGGAGGCATCCCCGATTTCAGAGGAGCGGCGCAAGCCGGGAGAGATGACCGCGGATGAGGCG
>DATAIE010000360.1:0-3530 GCA_036262875.1 Verrucomicrobiales bacterium | reverse complement strand
GAAAGCCTCCGCCGGGGAGTGGCCGGAGGACGACAAGTGCTTCTTCCTTCTCAAGCTGGCCGATATTCACTCGACGGCGCGCAGTGATTTTGCGAAGTCGCGGGAGGTGCTGAATCAGCTTATCCTGGAGTTCCCTGACAGTCGTCACGCCGCCAATGCCCATCACAAGCTCCGGGAGATCGAAGAGCAGGAGTTTCTGGCCCAGCGTCAGTCCCATTGACCCGGCATGTGAGGACTCGCGCAGCCAGGATCTTCTCGTGGCTGTACGATCCGCGTCACGGCAGGGCGCAGCCCTTCTTCCTTCCCTCTCTGGCGGCCTGCCTCGGCATCTGGACCGCGGATGCCCTTCCCCGGGTGCCGGCTTGGGGCTGGCTCTCCGTCATCGTGGCCGCGGCAATCCTGATGATGTGGAAGTGCCGCTCGCGGGCCTGCCTCCTTCTCCTCACCGCCGCGGCCTTCGCCTTCTCCCACTACGCACAGGACCGTGATCCTCTGCGGAGCGAACTCGAAGCCCGTCTCCGCCCGGGCGGTGCGGCTCCCGCGACGGTAACCGGCATCATCACCGATGCCCCCGCACCCGATCTCAACGGCACAGGTTTCTCTTTTCCGCTGTCGGTCGAGCGACTTGAAAATCCCGTATCGGACTCGGACGCAACGGGCTCGCAACTCTACGTCCGCACACGCGACTTCCCTCAGTCCCTCCGCTATGGGGATCGCATCACGCTCACCGGCCTGCTCCGCCGTCCGCAGTCTCCGCAAAATCCCGGCGAGTTCGATTTTCCCGCGTTTTTGAGACGGCAGAGCTACAGCGCTGAATTCGACGCCTCGGCCACGCGCGACCGTCTGACCGTGGAGGACCACAATGCAGGCTGGCCCGTCGTGGCTGCGGCCCTGCGCTCACGGGACTGGATCGGTGAAACCGTCACCCGGGACATTGAGGACGATCCCGAACTCGCCGCCACCGTTCGTGCAATGGTCCTTGGCACCCGTGAAAAGACCCCCACTGAAGTGCAGGACGCCTTCATCGCCAGCGGCACCATGCACGTCTTCGCCGTCAGCGGGCTGCATGTCGTGCTCTTTTTCGGGATCATGCTCTCACTGCTCCGCATGGTGCGGCTGCGTCCGGGATGGATTCTTGGGATCGCGCTGCCCGTCATGTTTTTCTACGTGTTCATCACAGGGCTGCGGCCCAGCGCATGGAGAGCGGCGATCATGGCGGCGGCGGTGTTCAGCGCCCCGCTCTTCAACCGGGAGAGCAATCTTTTCAACAATCTGGGTCTCGCGGCGCTGCTGCTTCTCGGATGCGATACAGAGCAACTGTTTCAGCCGGGGTTCACCCTCTCGTTCGGAGTCCTCCTGGCCCTGGCCATCCTGCATCCGGTCATGCTCCGCTGGATGCGCCCGCTCTGCGAACTCGACCCCTTCCTGCCACGCGAGCTTTACAAATCCTCGCAAAAGGCCTGGCTTTGGGTGCGCCGGTTTATCGTCAGCTCCGTCAGCGTGTCACTCGCCTCTACGATCGGCTCGGCATTTCTGATGATCTATTATTTCCGGCTCTTCACCCCTGTCGGCATCGTCTCCAATCTCTTCCTCGTCGCCCTTTCCGAGGGCATTCTCATCGTCGCCTGCGCCTCGCTCGCCACTGCCGGCCTGGGACTGCCGCTGCTTTCCACTCTGTTCAATCACTGCAACTGGCTGCTCGCATTCAGCAGTGTTAAAACCGCGCAGTTCTTTGCCGCCGTGCCGGGAGGCCATTTCCAGGTGGACCCTTCACGTCTCTGGCGCGGCGATCTTTGTGAGGTCACCGTCCTCAGCGTGGAAAGCGGCGCGGCTGTCCACATCGACACTCCCGGCGGAAAGCACTGGCTCATCGATACCGGCGGACGCAGGCACTTCACCCGCACAGTGCGTCCTCACCTGCTGCGCACTCCCGTCAACCGGCTCGACGGCATGCTCATTTCCCACACGGACACCTATCACTCCGGGGCCGCCGGAGAGGTCAGGCGCGTCTTTCAACCGGTGGAGCACCCCTCCCTCACCGCCGGTGATGAAATAACGATCGAATCCGGCGTCCGTCTGCGCTGCCTTTTCCCTCCCGCCGGATGGAAAGCGGGAGCCTCCGACAACCGCTGCGCCGTCTTCCTGCTCGAATGCCGCGGCACGCGCATCCTCCTTACGAACGATGCCGGATTCGTCACGGAAAAAGCGCTGCTGGCCTCCGGCGAAGACCTCCGCGCCGACATCCTCATCAAAGGCCAAAACACCGCCGACTACTCCGGTCTCCCGGAATTCATCAACGCCGTCCATCCCCAAACCGTCATTTTCACAAACAATATTTTCCCCTCCGGCGAAAGCGTTCAGGAGGAATGGAAAGCCATGCTGCGCCGGAAAGGCATCTCCTTCTTCGATCAGTCCCAAAGCGGTGCCGTCATCATTCGTATCGAGCCTGAATCCTCCAGCGCCCGCGGCTTTTGCGACGCAAAGGAAATCAAACTCAAAGCGCGGCCCTCACCGGAACCGGCACCTACTCCACGATCTTCAACCCCGCCGCCTTGATGGCGCTGTCGGGCGCATCCTCCTCCCTCGCAAAGGTCACGTTTTTGAGGATTTGCCGGACCGCCTCCGCAGGGGGCATCTTGCGGGAGAGAACAAGATCGAGATACGAAAAATCGATGACAGCGCTGCCGGCCCAGTCCGCAACTTTGGTGAAACCGGAGACAGGCACGCTCTGTCCGCTGGCCTTGCGCAGAGCCGCAGGCGCACCGCCGGACATCGTCAGACAGGCACCGAGATGCACCAGTTTCACCTCCGGCGCGAAGCGCAACTGACGGCCGATGAATTCCCCGCTCAACACTTCTTTGCCAACCGTTATTCCCGCCTCGCTGCCATGGCTGGACACATAAAAAACGGCGGGTTCATTGAGATAGGGCAACTCGGCGCACCATTTGGCAAAATCCTCTTTTCCATCGAAGTAACGGTGCCTCACCTCCACGCTGGGCACCCGCGAAAAGAAATGCCGGAGCATATCGCCATACGAATATTCGGGCTGCTGCAGACCGGATTCCCAGTGCGCTTCGAGCACCACCAGCCAGGTGCGTCCGGCCATCGGTTTGACGCGGTTACCCTCCCACAAACCGCCCTGCTTTCCGTCCGCGGTTTTCCACGTGCCTGAAAAAGTCGCGCCGTCCGGGCTGAGCTTAAACTCGGCGCTGCCCTTGTCGCCGGTGGCTTCGGTATAGGTGAGACGAAGGATGCCGGATTTTACCTCGCCGGATATCTCCGACTGCCCGCTGTAGCTGTAGCATCCGGTGACCGCGGCATCTTTTTGAATCAGCCGCATTTGTCCGTACGAGGTCTTCCACACGCCGGAGAAATCGAGAACCGCCGCCGCCGCCCGCCGGCCCGCCCACGGCTGCCACTGCTCTGTTCCCTTCTCCCGCCACTGGCCCGCGAAGGACTGACCATCTTTGGCCAGCGTGAATGCCCCCTCCCCCTCCGCATTGGGCTCTGTATAGGTAAAAGTCCACTTC
>DATAIE010000359.1:0-1695 GCA_036262875.1 Verrucomicrobiales bacterium | reverse complement strand
TCCGCAGCCGGTACCCGTTAAAGTTGCGGCACGATGTTTGCGGGAGATGGTTGAATCCCTGACGGAATGGAGTATTATCGGAGCATGAAACGCGTGCTTTCCGTTCGATCGCTCACTGGCGGAGTGCTGTTGCTGACCGGGATGGTCCTTTGCGCAATGTCCGGCGGAAACGGATCAGGATTTTCCAATGCGATGCTCTGCCTCATTGCCGGCGCCTGTCTGGTCAGTCCCGGACGGAGAATGATCCGCAATCTGGTGGGCGCAGCTTTGCTCACCATGTTCTGGATGATGGCCGGTTCCGCGGGGGGGGCCGGAGGTCTCTTGATGGCCATGTCCGTCCTGATCCTCTCCGCCATCCTGTTTTCAGAAACCCTGTCCCATTTGTTCGCGAAGCCGTTCACCGCCGTGATCGACGGGATCTATTTCGGAAACAATTCGCGGGAGGCTCCTCCGCTGACGCTGCGGCTCGCCAGATGGTACCGGCAAAACCTCCGTTTTGAAGAGGCGCAGCAGGAGTGCGAAAGACAGTTGGAGTATCACCCGCACTCGCTCGAATTGTGGTGTGAGTTGATCCACGGGGCGCGGGAATCCGGAGACGGGAAAAAGATGGACGTTTACCTCAAAAAAGCCCGCCATCGCCTTGATGCAGAGGGATGCCGTCAGTTGGACTTTGAGTTTCAGCGGTACTTCCTCGGGGCAGGGGAGTAGGAGAGGGGATTTAACAAAGAGGAAGCAGAGGGAGCGGAGAGTCAGACAGGGTTGATGCGCCGCGTTGTTGGAACCAGCGAATGTGGAAGCATGCACCCGGCTCGCCCGCCCCACCCATAAATCTCTGCTCCCTCTGCTTTCTCCTTGTTAATTCCTTCCCTGTGCGCCTCCCATAGTCATGACGATGCGTCAGACAGCCGAGTCCCTTGCCCGCCGCCTTCAGGAGGCAGGGCATACCGCGTACTTCGCGGGCGGCTGTGTGCGGGACGAACTGCTGGGGGTAAAACCAAAGGATTTTGACATCGCCACGAGCGCCAGGCCGGAGACTGTGCAGCGGTTGTTTCCGCGTTCACAGGCGGTGGGCGCGCATTTTGGAGTCATCGTCATTCGCGAGGGAGGCTGCCAGTTTGAAGTCGCCACCTTCCGCACGGACGGGAGCTATCGCGACGGACGCCGCCCGGAATCAGTCGCGTTTTCCACCCCGGAGGAGGACGCCCGGCGGCGGGATTTCACGGTGAACGGCATGTTCCTCGACCCGGTTACAGGGAAAATCATCGACCATGTCGGCGGGCTCGATGACCTGAAAGCACGGACGCTGCGCGCCATCGGCGATCCGTCGGCGCGTTTTGCGGAGGACCACCTGCGCCTTCTGCGCGCCGTGCGTTTCGCTACGGCACTGGGTTATGAAATTGACCCCGCCACCTGGTCCGCGGTGGTGACGCATGCGGAGAGCATCACCCGTATCAGCATTGAGCGTTCACGGGAGGAACTTGTCAGGATTCTGCTGCACCCTCAACGCCTGCGGGGATTCGACCTGCTGGCGGAAAGCCGTCTGCTCTTCCACCTGCTGCCGGAAATGGAGGCGCTCAAGGGCTGCACCCAGCCGCCGGAATATCACCCGGAGGGCGACGTATGGGTCCACACCCGGCTCATGCTCAGCCTCCTGCCGGAAACCGTCTCCGTTCCCCTCGTGCTCTCCGTGCTGCT
>DATAIE010000358.1:0-2378 GCA_036262875.1 Verrucomicrobiales bacterium | reverse complement strand
GTGCAGGATATTCAGCGGAGGAAGTTGATAGTTGGAAAAATCGACCGCCTTGCCAGGTGATCCGCCATTGGACTCGGCGCTGCCTTCCTCGCGCGGCTTTTGCTGCTGCTTGCGCCATTCAGCCAGGGAAAGCTTGGCCTCGCCTGTCGGGACATTGCGCCGGGAGCCGTTGATGATCTCCGGCTCCGCCGGAAGCACGGCTTCCACCGCGGCCACCGGCAGCGGCTGGGCATCCTCTTCGTCCTCATCCGTGGTCGCCGCCGGCACCGGCTGACGCGGGCCCGGAGCGGCGATGACCTCCTCTTCCAGGGCCTCCAGATCGAGCGAACCGGAGCGGTTCAGCGGAACATGCACGGCCCCGCTGCCATCGTCCACGGCGGGCTGACGGCGCAGTTCTTTCTCGAGGCGGCGGCGCTCACGTTCGGCTTTCTTTTGCTCGGCGAGCAACTGCGCGGCCTCTTTCTCTTCGATCTTCTGTACCATCGCCTTCCGTTTGCCACTGAGCCGGAACATGATCTGACGCCAAGCCGTGACGCAGGTCCGCTGCACCATCACACTCACCACCCGCGGGCGGATGCCCGTCATGAGGATCAACCCGGCAACGTAGCCGGTGAGCGAAATGATGACGGCTCCAGCGAGATTGATCGTCTTTTGCGCAAAGAGTTTGCTGAGATATCCGATGCCTCCTCCCGGCCCGAGGATGTTGTATTCCTTCCACCAGTCCTGAAACCACCATGTCTGCGCGCCGAGGAACACCGCCCCGCTGAACACAAAAATGCCAAACCCCAGCAGCGGCCTGGGCAGCAGCCGCAGACCCATATTGATCCGCGCCAGCCCGAGCCACAGCAGCCCAAAGGGAATCAAATACGACGCACCTCCCATCAAAAACATCGCGTATCCCGACACCGTGGCTCCAAACGGCCCCAGGAAGTTCGAAGCCGGGTTGTTCGGCGGCTCCTTAGTGCTGATCCCCGTCCAGGAAGCGAGGTCGTCCGGCGTATACGTCGCCAGCGCGAGGAACAGCAGTCCTCCTCCCACGATCATCGCCAGTGATCCAATGTCCGCCCCTCCTTCTCCTCCGAAAGCAGAGTCATCCTGACGGCGAAGAGGGCGGCGAGTGGACATATCGGAAATTTAGATCGTGAAACCGTGGGATCGCCTCGTGGCGGTGAAAATCGTAGAAATTATGCCTTTGGGGCTCCGATTCAATGTTTAACTTCAAGAACACTTAAACATTTACTTTCTCCGTTGGGTATTTTTACCCGGATATTATTGACAAAGCATTTTTATCCGGGTAAATAACTGCATGTCACAGTCCCCTACTTACACCAGCTTCGCAGCTCATCGCCGTCTTGCCTCCGGCTCTCTCAAAACCGCCGCGCTCCCCGTTATCCGCTCGCAGCAGGACGGATCAGAAGGGCCCTTCCTCATTTTCGATGATTCGACAGGGCGCACGATCGATCTCGACCTCCGGGGAACCCCTGAAGAGGTATTAGCCCGGCTGGCGCTTCCGGACTCACACCCTCTGCCTTCCGCAGACGAGGCCCCCGCCACAAACCGGGGACGCGGCCGGCCAAAACTGGGCGTCGTTCCCCGGGAAGTGACGCTTTTGCCCCGCCATTGGGAGTGGCTGGCCACTCAACCCGGGGGTGCTTCCGTCGCCCTGCGCAAATTGGTGGAGAAGGCCCGCAAATCCCACGCCGAAACCGACCGGCTCCGCAGCACCCAGGAGCGCGCCTACCGATTCATGTCCACCATGGCCGGCGATTTCCCCGGCTTCGAGGAAGCCTCCCGGGCGCTTTTTGCGAACGATCCGGCACGCCTCCGGAGCCTGATCGCCGGGTGGCCCGAAGACGTGCGCGAGTATGTCCTCGCGCTCGCTTTCGTTGGGGAGGATCTGCCCTTACCTGCGGAAGCACGAGCCAAAACGGGTTCGCCGACGTCCTTTCCCTCATGAATTCCAGCACCATCCCCGACGCCATCGAAAAGCTGCTCGACACCAAATTCGAGTCCTGCGAAACACCCGGCAGCCGGTGGCTTGAAAAACGGAGCGAAAACGGTTCACTCCTCCGCATCATCCTCAACTCCGACGCCGGAAGCCTGGACTTTTCATACGGCCTCCCCATGGCCCCCGGGCAGGAGTGCGAAATTCGCTTTCACCTGGAAGGCGCGACTGTCATCGCTTTCGGAGACTCCCTGCGACTGGTCGAACAGTCCGGTTTCACCGTGCATCTCGTTTGTCAGGAAGGCCGGCTTTCAGTGTTCGCCTGGCTTCCTCCCGACCGGTGAGCGCGTTCGATCTCGATGTGAAGCGGGTTTGATGAAAAAGCCTGCATCGTTCGAAGAATGAGAAGAACGCCCAATGCCAAAACTCCTCT
>DATAIE010000357.1:0-1784 GCA_036262875.1 Verrucomicrobiales bacterium | reverse complement strand
CTGCTGCCACCCAAAGACCGCGTGCTTTCGCGGATGGAAGAATTGATTCATCATTTCATCAACGTGACTCAAGGGGTGAATGCGCCCGCAGGTGAGGTTTACTTTGGCCACGAAAATCCCAAGGGCGAACTCGGGTTCTATATTTGCAGCAAAGGCGGCGGTGTCCCCTACCGCCTCAAGATTCGCGCCCCATCCTTCGTGAACCTCAGCATCTGCTCCGAACTCCTCCCCGGCCACATGGTGAGCGACGTTCCCGCCATCCTCGGATCGCTGGATTTCGTCATGGGCGAGTGCGACCGGTAAAAGGATGCATGCCACCTGAAATGCCCTCGCGAATCTCCCCTTCCGGAAGGGAGCCTGGCGGTCCGGCTGGCTATTTTTTGCGGAATCCCCCCTAAGTTTCCCGCGAAACGATGTCCCAACCGAACCGCCTTATTTCAACCCCCATTTGCCTGCAAGTGAAGCAGACAATGGGAATTTAAGAAAATTCCGGCCCCGGCGGCAAGGTTTTTCCTTTGCGAACGGGCAGGGCGCAGGTGACGATTTTGTCACATTCATTCCAGGGGAGATGGCACGTCCCGGGCTGCCTGGCCCCCGGGATCACCCGTTTTTCCACGGCAGCGCCCTATCTTTGTCCTTTCGTTCCCGCGGGACTGCGCTCTTTTCCGGCGCATGAAACAATCCATTATCGGCGTTCCCAAAGAGATCAAAGCGCAGGAAAACCGGGTCGCGCTGACCCCTTCCGCGGCATGGCAGTTCATCCGGAACGGGCACACCGTGCTGGTGGAAAATGAGGCGGGAACAGGATCGGGGTTTCTCACGGAGGAATACCGCAGCGCCGGGTGTGAGATCATCGCCACCGCCGCGGAGATTTTTGCCCGGGCGGAGATCATCGTGAAGGTGAAGGAGCCGCAAAAGTCTGAAATCGAAATGCTCCGTGAGGGGCAGATCCTTTTCACCTATCTCCACCTGGCAGCCTCGAAGGAACTCACCGAGGCCCTCGTGGCCACCAAATGCACGGGCATCGCCTACGAAACGGTGGAGGTAAATCACCGTCTGCCGCTGCTGGAGCCGATGAGTGAAATCGCCGGCAGCATGTCCGTGATGGTCGGTGCCTACCATCTGGCCCGTCACCAGGGAGGGCGGGGCGTGCTCATGAGCGGCGTGCCTGGAGTGCTGCCAGGGAAAGTGGTGGTCATCGGCGGGGGCACCGCCGGTGTGAATGCCGCGCGCATCGCTACCGGCATGGGGGCGGACGTGACCATTCTGGAAGTGGACGTGGAGCGCATGCGCTACCTCGATATCACCATGCACACGGCGCACACGCTTTATTCCAGCCAGGCGAGCCTCATGGAACTGCTGCCGCGGGTGGACCTCGTGGTGGGGGCCGTGCTTGTGCCGGGCGCAAAGGCCCCGAAACTCATCACCCGCGAGATGCTCAAGAAAATGCCGGAGGGCAGTGTGCTCGTGGATATTGCGGTGGACCAGGGCGGTTGCGCGGAAACGACGCGGCCCACCACGCACAATCAGCCGACCTACGTGGAGGGGGGCGTCATCCACTACTGTGTGGCCAATATGCCAGGTGCCTATTCCCGCACGGCCACCATGGCCCTGACAAACGTTACCCACCGGTACCTCGGACTTCTCGCCGACCACGGCTTGGCAGAGGCCTGTCGTCTGAAACCGGAGCTCCTCGGTGGAATCAACTGCCACGCCGGTAACATCACGTGCCGCCCGGTGGCCGATGCGCATGGGCTTCCGTTTACGGAACTCTCAAGCGCGGG
>DATAIE010000356.1:0-8078 GCA_036262875.1 Verrucomicrobiales bacterium | reverse complement strand
CCGAAGAGATTCTCCGCAAAAAGGGCATCATTCGGATCACTGGCCGCACGGACCGGGTAAGCAAGGAAGGTATGGTCAATGCACTCCTGGGGGGCGGCAACAAATCCGGCGTAATTGTGGAAGTAAACTGTGAAACGGACTTTGTATCAAAGAACGAAGGCTGGCGTTCCTTTGTGGGCGACATTACCGCGCATGCTTTGGAATCTTCGGCTGAGACTCTGGAAGCGCTCCTTGCTGAGCCTTACTCCAAGGGCAAAGGTTCCGTAGATGAAGCCGTGAAGGTCAAAGGTGCTGAAACGGGAGAAGTTACGGTTCTTCGTCGATTCACCCGCTTCAGGGCGGATGCCGATAGTGCCGTCGCGACCTACATGCACCTTGGAGGCCGCATTGGCGTCATGATTGAAGTAGCCGCCGCCAAAGCAGCGACTTTGGAGGCTGATGCCTTCAAGACGCTGCTCAAGGACCTTACGATGCACATCGCCGCAGCAAATCCCGAGTATCTCGTCCGGAGCGAGGTGCCTGCCGAAGCGGTGGCCAAAGAAAAAGCCATTTACGCCGAATCGGACCGCCTTAAAGGCAAGCCGGCCGCTGCGATGGAGGGCATTCTCAACGGCATGCTCAACAAGTTCTACAGCCAGATTTGCCTTATGGAGCAGGGTTTCGTCAAAGACCCTGACCAAACAATTACTGACCTTGTGAAGACGATCGGTGCGTCTCTTGGTGACACGCTGACCGTCAAACGCTTTGCCCGCTTCGCCGTGGGTGAAGAAGTGAAGGCGTAAGTCTTCAGTTATCCAGCCAATGTGAACGGGAGTGCTTCGGCGCTCCCGTTTTTTTATTTCCCCTTGGACTTTGTCTGCCATGCCGGCCACCCGCCGTGAAGGACGCGGATGTCCCAGTCGCCCAGGGGCAGGCTTTTCATGCGCTCCGCCACATCGTGACTCGCGGAGCACTTTGGCGAGTCGCAGTAGATGACCATGAGCGTGGTTTCCGGTTTCAGGCTGTCGAGGAGGACGATCACCGGTGGAACGAGGTCCTCCCATTCATACATGTTGAGGAGGAGCGCCTCCGGGATGTGGCCTTTGTCGAATTCCGCACGGGGGCGGGCGTCGAGCCAGACGAGGGTCTTTTTCTTTCCCTGGGTGAGCGCCTCCGCCACGGTGATTTCGTCCGGTGACGATGCCGCCTCGCCGGTGAGGTAGAGTTCCGGACGGTCAGGGTGCCAGCGCCAGGTGGCCCACGCGGACGCTGCCGCCAGCCCCAGCAGCAGCGTGCTTTGCCACAGGATCCGGATGATCATTTTTTCGGCGCCGGTTCGGCCTTCGGCTTCGTCACACTGAAAAAGAGCAGGCGTTTTTGATAGCGCGGAAAGGGAGCGTTCGTCTCGACACGGAGGATGCCCAGCATGGCCTCCGCAGTGGATTTCGGCGTCAGCTTGATCTCATACTCCCGGCCCTTTTTGATTTCCTTCAATTCCGCCACCATGTTCTCACGGGAACTGACCAGCTCTTTTACTTGGACCGGCTTGTCGCCGAGGATGGTGAACTTCATCGTCTTTCCCGCCGCTTCATCGCCGACGGTCCAGATGAGATGTTCGGGCTCCACTTTGTAGAGCGGGGGAATGGTGACCTTGAGGGCGAGGGTGATCTCCGGCTGCTCCGGGTCATCCGATACCACCACCACCTGCTTGGTTACCTCACCGTCAAAGGTGCCGAGTTGAAAGGCCGTTTCGATAATACCCTCCTCACCGTCCTTGTATTCGGTTTTGCCGTCCTTCGTCTTCGCCTTCAGGCAGGAACAGTAAGTGGCGACATCGGAGATTTTGATCGTCTTTCCGCCAGTCACCTTGAATTTGAACTCCGCTGACACCTGCGTTTCGGTTAAATCCGCGGTGTGGCTGAGGAGTACTTTTTCAAAGGTCAGCCCGGCGTCCGCCCGGCGGCAGAACATGGCGGCGCAGCAGGCAACAAGCGGGAGAAAGACCTTCTTCATAGGGATAGCTGTAGTGGAGCGGAGCCCCTTTCGCCACGGGAATTTCCAGAGGGGTGCCCGCCCCCTGGCGTTAGAACCAGGCCGGGGAGCGTTGCAGGAAACGGCCGCGCCCTGGCGTGCCGGTAAATTCTCCATTCTTCACCGCCACTTCCCCCCGCACCGTGACCACGGCGGGCCTGCCCTCGACGGGCCAGCCTTCGAAGGCGCTGTAGTCCACGTTCATGTGCTGCGTTTTCGCCGAGATGGTCCCGCGATAATCCGGATCGTAGACGACCAGATCGGCATCCGCTCCGGGCTGGATGGTGCCTTTGCGCGGGAAGAGGCCAAACAGTTTCGCGGCCTGGGTGCTGGCGATATTCACGAAGGTGTGAAGGTCGATCTTCCCGGTCTTCACTCCGTAGGTGTAGAGCAGATTGATTCGCTCCTCCAACGAAGGAATGCCGTTGGGTATCTTCGTGAAGTCCTCGCGGCCCATGGGCTTCTGAGTCAGGAAATCGAAGGGCGCATGATCCGTGGCCACCGTTTGCACAAGGCCATCGCGCAGGGCATTCCAGAGCACTTCCTGGTTTCGCTTGTCCCGCAGAGGAGGGGACATCACATATTTTGCTCCTTCGAAGTCCGGCAGTTCAGCGTATGTTTTGTCCAGGACGAGGTATTGAATGAGCGTCTCGATGCCGACCCGTACACCGCGCTGACGGGCGGCCAGGGCCTCCTGCAACGCCTCCTGACAACTGAGGTGCACGATGTAGGTCGCCGCTCCGGTCAGTTCCGCAAAGGTCATGAGGTGATGCACGCCCTCCGCCTCCACCCGCGGCGGGCGGCTCTCATGGTGCTCGCCTGGCCCGGTCCTGCCTGCGGCCAGCAGTTCCCGCGAACGTTCGGTGACCAGCGTCTCATTTTCACAGTGCGCCGTGACGATAACGCCCAGTTCCTTTGCCAGTTTGAGCGTGCGGTAGAGTTCCGTGTCATCCACGCCAAACGCGCCTTTGTAGGCGAGGAACACCTTGAACGAACTCACCCCCCGCCTGACAATTTCCCGGAGTTGCGCCTCCGTCGTCTCGTCGAACCGGGTCACGCCCATGTGAAACGAGAAGTCGCACGCGGACTTGCCTTCCGCCTGCGACATCCATAGTTCGAAGCCTTCCAGCGTATCATCCGCGCGGGCGGGGCAGCACATTTCGATGAGCGTGGTGGTGCCGCCCATCAGCGCCGCCCGGCTGCCGGTTTCGTAGGTGTCCTTCGAAAACGTGCCCATGAACGGCAGGTAAATGTGCACATGCGGGTCGATGAATCCCGGAAACACGAACTTTCCCGTCGCATCGATGACCTCCGCCCCGGCGGGCGGCGTGATGTTCCGGTCAATGCGGGTGATGGTTTCTCCTTCACACCAAATGTCGGCAACATAGCGGGAGTCCGCGGTGACGATTTCTCCGTTTTTGATGAGCAGGGGCATAGGATTACAAGGTTTCATACCGCCCTGTCGTCTCCCTTCAAGGGCCGGGAATGTTGCCGGATTCTGCTTTTTGACCGGGATTTTTCTTCCCTTTTCAGGAAAGAGACGGCGACAGGAAGTTCACTGCCGGCTTGACGCCATACCGTCAGACATTAATGTCTGACAATATGAAGTCTCTCCCGCTTCGAGAACTGTTGCGCCAGCCTGCGAGGGTGAAAAAGCTCACTGCCGCCGGCCACGAAGTCCACGTTACGGACAGAGGCAAACCGCTTTGGGTGATTCAGGCGGACAAGTCCGACGGGGTTCAGGACGCAACAAGGGACGATGACGACGACGCGTTTTGGCAGGAACTGATCGAAACCCCGAAGTCCGGCCTGCCGTCGGCCTGCCGGTTGCTGATCGAATCACGGGGATGAAATGTTATGCGGACAGCAGTTTTGTTCTGCAACTCGTCGTGGAGGATTTCGCCAATGAGGAGGCGATTGAGTGTTACCGGGCGCTGGGTCGCCCTGCGCTGATGTATACCGGGCTGCATGAGCTTGAAGTGCTCAACGGTCTGCGACTGCGGGTTTTCGCTTCAGCAGCGCTGGGGTCGAGGCAGCGCGCATTGGCCCGGAATCAAGCTGTGGCTGCCGGCAACCGGCTGCAAAACCTGATGAAACGCGGGTCGCTGGTTCGTGTGCCGGTTGAGATGGACGATGCTTTCAGTGAGGCCTCCAGACTCTCCGGCCTGCATACCGAAACGATTGGGTCGCGCTCTCTCGACACATTGCACGTGGCTGCCGCACGCCTGTTGAGTGCCGACCAATTTCTCACCTGTGATCTGCGGCAGGCAAAACTCGCGCGGCGTACCGGTTTGAAGGTTAAACTGATTGGTGTGGAAGGTTGATCTCTTCAGCAAAGCGGAACCGTCTGGGTCGCTCACTCCTGAGCCAGCGCTGCTGACTGCTTCACAAACTCATCTCCTGTCCATTCCGCATCGCTCTTGCGGGCGACCGCGGCTTTCCGGGCGGTCTGACGCTGGACGAGGTCGGCGTGAGTCGTGAAGTAGTCGAGGCTCTTTCCCTTAAAATCCGAGAGGGTTTCAAAGCCGTGTTTTTCCATGAAGGCGAGCAGTTCCGCGCACAGTGGTTTCACCATTCCATATCCAAATTTCATCACGCCGGTGCAGACCTGGACGGTGTCTGCTCCCAGCAGGACGAACTGGGCGGCATCGCTGCCGCATTCCACGCCTCCAATGGCCGACAGTGAGCGGCCAGGGAACTCCCGCCGGATCACCTGGGCGATTTCCATCACCATGCGCAGAGCGATGGGGCGAATGGCTTTGGATGAATAGCCGCCGGGGGTGGTGTATCCCTCCACCGTTGGCTCAGGGCGGAGTGTATCCAGATTTACCCCCGTCACGCTGCGAATGGTATTGATGGCGCTGATGCCGCTCACTCCCGCCTCCAGCGCGGCGCGGCTCGGGTCTTCGATGCGGGTCACGTTGGGAGTCATCTTGGCCCACACCGGCTTCTTCGTTGCGGCCATTACCCATGCCGTTACCTCCCGCAGAATTTCCGGGTCTTCCCCCATTGCGGAGCCCATCTTTCGCTCAGGCAGGCCGTGGGGGCAGGAGAAGTTCAATTCAAATCCATCCACCCCGGCCGCCTCACAGCGCTCGATAATTTCCACCCATGCATCCCGGTGGTATTCCTCCATGACCGACGCGATGAGCACGCGGTCGGGAAACTGGTCTTTGCACTTCTTGAACTCCTCCTCCCACACCTTGAGAGGGCGGTCACTGATGAGCTCGATGTTCTCCCAGCCAATGACTTCGCCGCTGGTGGACAGCAGCTTGCTGTAGCGGGGCGTGACATTGATGACCTTCGACGCATCGAGGCTCACCGTTTTCGCAATGACAGCCCCCCAGCCCTCCCGGAAGGCGCGGGAGATGACGTTCAGATTCGTGCCGGGCGGTCCGGAGGCGATGATAAACGGATTAGGCAGGGTGAGGCCATCGACGGCAGTGGCGAGAGTGGGCATGAGGTTTCTCCTTTTGCGTTGAAGAGGATACGACGGAACGTAGAAACGGAATACGCGTCAGTTCCATCGGAAACCCGCCTTCAGCATCCTTTCACCGTGCCCGTCGATCCTCAACGCACCATCGCCGAACTGAAGGAACTGCGCGCCCTGACGGGAAATGAAAATGGAGCCCGGCGGGTGGCCTTCACTCCTGTCTGGAGCCAGGCGAGGGAATGGCTCCGGGAAAAGCTGACAGACCTGCCGGTGGAGGTCCACACTGATGCCGCCGGCAATCTCTGGACCACTCTGCGCGGCGATTCGGAAAGCGCTCTGCTCATCGGCAGCCATCTCGACTCCGTGCCGGAGGGAGGCTGGCTCGATGGCGCGCTGGGCGTTCTCGCAGGAGTGGAGATTTTGCGGCGCATTGCCGCGCAATATAACGGAAGACCGCCGGTGACGGTGCGCCTCGTAGACTGGGCGGATGAAGAGGGCGCGCGTTTTGGAAAAAGCCTGCTTGGCTCCTCCGCCTGCTCCGGCAGCCTCAATATGGAGGAAGCCCGCTCCCTCACCGACCGCGATGGCATCCGCCTGCCGGACGCGCTGGCGACAGTGGGAGTGGATTTCGAACGGGTGAAGGAAAGCGGGGTTGAACTCAGGTATGCCGCCGCTTATCTCGAACTGCACATCGAGCAGGGGCCGGTGCTCCTCGATTTGGATTTGCCTCTCGGGGCGGTGCTGGGGACCTTCGGCGTGGAGCGGCACGCCATCACGTTCCATGGTCAGGCGGCCCACTCCGGCAGCACGCCGATGAACCGCCGGAGGGACGCCTTCCTGGCGGCGGCAAAAATGGGCCAGGAAATCTATCGCATCGCGGAACGCAGTGAAGGCGGTGTTTGCACCATCGGCTCCTGCACCACGCGGCCCGGCATCGTCACCAGTGTGGTGCAGGAGTGCCGGATCACTCTCGACCAGCGCCATCTGGATGCAGCCGCGCTCGCGCAAATGCTGGAGGAGGCCAGGGATGCAGCGGCCAGGTTCGCTGAGGAGGGAGGCGTTGAGGTGACGCGGGAGCGTCTCCTGCAGATCGATCCCCGTCCGTTTGAAGGGGAATTGATAGAGCTCTGTGAAGCCGCCATCCGCGAGACGTGCGGCTCCTCGCGGCGTCTGCCATCCGGGCCTCTGCATGATGCCGCGGAGATGGCGAGGGCAGGCATTCCCACCGCCATGATGTTCGTGCAAAGCCTGCGCGGCATCAGCCACAACAGGATCGAGGATACGAAAGAGGAGCATCTGGCGCTCGCCATTACCGCCTTCGACAAACTGGCCGGCAAAACCATGCACTGGATCACTACCCGGTAAGGCGTGTGAAAGATGCACCTCCCTTTCTGCGACTTAGACCCTCATGAAACGACTCCTCGCCGCGCTCTGCCTCCTGTTCACCGTCTGCCACGCTTCTGCTGCAGATCCGTTGCGTGTGGGCATCATCGGGCTCGACACGTCTCACGCTCTCAATTTCACCTCCGCTTTCAACACGCCAAAGCCCGGCGGTCCTGACTACGGCTGTAAAGTGGTAGCCGCCTGTCCGCAGGGCAGCCGCGACATCGCCTCCAGCGTGTCCCGGATTCCCGAATACACCGCCAAAGTGAAAGCCATGGGTGTGGAGATCGTCGATTCCATCGATGCTCTCCTAACTAAAGTAGATGTGGTCCTTCTTGAAACCAACGATGGCCGTCCCCACCTCGAGCAACTCCGCCCGTGTCTGAAGGCGAAGAAACCTGTCTTCATCGACAAACCCGTCGCGGCCAGTCTCAAGGACGTGATCACCATTTATGAAGAGGCGAAGGCTGCGGGAGTGCCGGTGTTTTCCTCCTCAGGCTTGCGCTACGGAAAATCGACTCAGGAAATCCGTCAGGGTTCCCTCGGTAAGGTCCTCAAAGTGGAAGCCGGGAGTCCGGCCCATCTGGAACCGACTCATCCGGAATTGTTTTGGTACGGCATCCACGGGATTGAGTCTCTCGTCACTCTCATGGGGCCGGGTGCTGACAAGGTGAAGCGCGGAACAACGGCCGATGGCAAAATCGAAGTCACCGTGAATTGGAAGGACGGACGTGTCGGCACTTTCCGTGAGATCAACGGGTACAGCGCCACCGTCACCGCTGAAAAGGGGACCGCCGAATCCGGAAAATTCGAAGGCTATGAACCTCTGGTGGCGCAGATCGCCACTTTTTTCCGAACGGGAAAATCGCCGGTGAATGCGGAGGAAACGCTGGAGATCTATGCGATCATGGAAGCCGCGGACGAAAGCAAACGTCAGGGCGGAGCCGGGGTTTCTGTCGCGGATGTCCTGAGGAAGGCGAAGCCTGCCTCGAAGTAATCCGGTTCAATTCCAGCCCGCTCAGACCTTCAGAAAGACTTTGCGGGAATAGAGAAACCACGCCAGCAGGAGGCAAAGTCCCAGGCTGCCGAGGGCCAGCACGAGAGGCTCCCAATTTCCGAATGCTGACGAGAAGGGCCCGCCCAGGAGGGTCCAGGAGATAACGTCGAATTTGATGAAGTGATCGGCCATGTAGAGGGTGATGGGATTCATGCCGATCCAGATGAACGGCGTAAACGCCGCTCTCCAGCGGAG
>DATAIE010000355.1:0-4956 GCA_036262875.1 Verrucomicrobiales bacterium | reverse complement strand
GATCCCGTCCACAGATATGTTTGTTTTCGCGAAGCGCATTATTCCAGTTAAAGAAAATAAACCAATTCTTCATCTATAGGAATGCTTTTCGCGGAAGTGACGGGCGGCGGTGGCAAATAAGAAGCCCATACCGGCACCTGTCAACGACCCGCCGGTCTTACCGGGTATGACGCGGTAAGACCGGGTAAGACCGCAGGAGCGTTGCACACCCGGAGTTGTGAGGGATTTTCACGAACGCTGACCATCCTGGGCTCTGCGGTCCGACCCGGCCGGCCCTTTCCGAGAGGCGTGCCCGCTCAAAATGTATCCGTTTTTATTACCATCACCTAATATTTACTACGCATGAACTCAACCCCTCCCTCTCCCGCCGGCAACGCTTCTTCTCCCGGAACCGAATCCCCCCGTCTGATGCTTGTCCCAGGCTGTACGGATACGTGGGAGCCTTACGTCGATCATAAGGGCCATGCGGACAGCCTGCTGGATTCCGGAAAAACCGCCGCGCGGACCATCGCCGGCATTGTGAACGCGAACTACAGTCTGCCTTCGGACGATGATGAATTGCTCAACGTCATGGGCGGGAAGGAGAGTCTGGAAGCCACCGCCGGGGAGGTGGCCGCGGGCAATCTTCAGCCGGTGGAAACCATGCTCTTTTCGCAGGCCGCCACCCTTTCTCATCTGTTCCACTATCTGACCCGGCTCGCGACACAGAGCGGTCAGAATTCGGAAAAATCGCTCGCCTCTTACCTTCGCCTGGCGATGCGCGCCCAGGCGCAATCGGTCGCCACTCTGCGGGAATTTGTCCGCCTCAAAGGCCCGGCCCGGGCGGGCAGCCCTCCAGTCCAAGCGCCCGTCGGGTCCCCTGCCCCGGCCCCCGATCCTCCCGCTCCCACTTCGTCCTGTCCAAATCCGGCTCCATGCGGCACTGTTCCTGAGCCTCCGGCACCGGATTCCGTTCCGGCACCGGTCAGGCCCCAGCTCCCCGCCCGTCCGGCGGCTCCGCCGGATTCCCGGAATTCTTTGCAAGACTCCCCGCCCGACCCGCGAACTCCTCTCCCGGATGACCTCCAACGCCTCCACCGATCTCCTGCCCACCCGGCACAGTCTCCTCTCCCGGTTGAAGAACTGGGATGACCAGGACTCCTGGCGGCTGTTTTTCGACACCTACTGGAAGCTCATTCACTCCGTCGCCCGCCGCGCCGGGCTGGATGAAGCGGAGGCCCAGGAAGCCGTCCAGGAAACGGTCCTCAGCGTCGCCAAAGAAATGCCAAAGGGGCGCTACGATAAAACGAAGGGCACGTTCAAAGGATGGCTCCTCACCATCACCCGCCGGCGCATTGCGGACCAGATGCGAAAACGCTATCGCTCCCGCATGGCCAACCGTCTCGATCCGGACATGACGAGCGTGGATGAGGAGATCGCCATGGAGGATGAAAAGAACCTCGCCCCGGATGCCGTGTGGGAGGAGCAATGGCGGGAGCACCTCTTCAAAACGGCGGTCGCCCGCGTGAAGCAGCGCGTCAAAGGCGAGCAGTGGCAGTTGTTTGAACTGAATGTTCTCAAAGAGTGGCCGGGCCCCAAAGTCGCCGCCGCCATGAAGGTGTCCGTCATGGCTGTGCATGTGGCTAAATTCCGGATCGGCGCGCAAATCAAAAAAGAGGTAAAGCGCCTGGAAAAAAGCGGCATATAAAAACCCGCCCGGGATCCTCAGTTTTTCTCCTCCTGCTCCATGGCCCGCCAGCCGCTTATTCCGGATCACGAAATCGGGCCGCTCATCGGTGCCGGCAGCTACGGTGAGGTCTGGCTCGCCCGGAATGCCATCGGCACTCCCCGCGCGGTGAAAGTGATCTGGCGCGACCGCTTTGAGAGCGACCGCCCCTATGAACGGGAGTTCCACGGCATGAAGAAATTCGAGCCCGTGTCGCGGACCCACGCGGGGCTGGTGGATATCCTCCAGATTGGCCGCAACGATGAGGCCGGGCATTTCTATTACGTCATGGAGCTGGCCGACGAAGCGGCCGCTGAGGCGGAAACTTCAAACGTCAAACCTCAAACTCCGGAAGAGACACGTTCCCTAACCGAACCTGGCATGAGCAACGGCGAGGCTTCAGGTCCTGAGACTTCCCTGACGTTTGATGTTTGCAAGTTTGATGCTTCCTACCACCCCCGCACGCTCCGCTCCGAGATCGACCACCACGGCCGCCTTCCCTTCGCCGATTGCCTCCGGCATTTCCTAACGCTTTCCGCGGGACTGGAAGCCCTCCACCGCGAGGGTCTCATCCACCGCGACATCAAACCTTCCAATATCATCATCGTAGGCGGCGTCGCCAAGCTCGCAGACATCGGCCTCGTCGCGGAGATGGCGGAATCCCGCACCTTCGTCGGCACGGAGGGCTTCATTCCGCCGGAGGGCCCGGGCACGGCGCAGGCGGACATCTACTCGCTCGGCAAGGTGCTCTACGAAGCCGCTACCGGGCTCGACCGCCTCCAGTATCCCTCGCTTCCCTTTGGCGATACGCCAGGGCCGGCGGAGGAAGGTCTCCTCGAGCTCAACGCCGTGCTCGTCAAAGCGTGCGCCCCGGAGGCAAACCAGCGCTATCAAACCGCCGCGCGGCTGCAGGGGGATCTCGCCCTGTTGCAGTCGGGACGTTCAGTGAAACGGCTCCGGGTGGTGGAGGGGCGGCTCCATTTGATGGCCAGATTCGGCTGGGTCGCCGTGCTGGCCGCGATCCTGCCGCTGGGAATTCTCGGATGGCGGGTTTTTGTAGACCGGAAGATGCGCGAACTTTCGGAGGCTTCTGAACTGAAGACGAAGGCCGCGCTCTATGAATTGCGTATCGACCACGCGGCGGCGCAACGGCGCTCCGGGCAGATGGGCCAGCGCTTCATTGCGCTGGACTCTCTCATCGAGGCCGCGCGTCTGGGCCCTGTCACGCCCAGGCTCCGCGGCGAAGCCATCTCTGCGCTCGCTCTCCCGGACTATCGCGAGGAGAAGGCATGGCCCGGCGGCACACCGGAATTGCCTCCCCAGGTGGACGGGGAAGTGCAGCGCATGGCCCGTGCGGGGAAAGACGGCGGCGTGGAAATTGTTAGCCTGGCAACCGGCAGCGTGGAGCTTTCGCTCAGAGAGGAAGGCCCGCCCGTGACATGGATCGGACCGCTTTCCGCGGATGGCACGAAACTCCTCACCGGCCTCGCGGACTATGTGAATATCGTCTGGGATCTGAGCACACGCCAGCCGGTGCTCCGCCTGCCAAAGCCGCCGGTGTCCGCCCCCAGGGCTTTTTCACCGGACAGCCGTGAGGTGGTGGAGATCGACGGCAGGAGCTTGAAAATCACGGCGCTCAACGGCGGTGCGGTGCGCAGCCTGCCGCTCACGTTCACCCCGAAATTCTTCCGCGTGACGCCTTCGGGGAAGGTGGTGCTGGGTTCGCGGGAGGAGAGACGGGTGGAAGTCGTGGACCTCGCGGACGGCACCTCTTTGGGAATCTTCAAGGTGCCGGGTGCCGGATCGTTTTCGATCAATCTCAGCCGCGACGGCAGACTGCTCTCCGTGGCCTGTGAAGACGGGCGCGTGCGCATCTGGACCGTGGCGGAGCCTTCGCGTCCGCCGCAGACCATCGTGGCTCATACCGGGGTGGTGACGGTGGCTATGTTCGGCCGGGACAATGAGACGCTTTTAACCAGCAGTTGGGATGGCACCACGCGCCTGTTTGGCGTGGGGGACTGGAAACAGATCGCCAGCTTCCAGTCATGGACGGGTCAGGACCTCGCGGTCAGTTCCGACGGTCGCGCGATGGCGCGTTTGAACAATGACGATGGCACCCTCTTCACCGGTCGTGCCGCCGGACGCACCATCTGCCGCGTGCTGAGCATGCCGGGACGGGAGCAGGGCGGCACCGCCGTGATGATGAGCGGCATCGCATGGAGCCCCTCCGGCGAATGGCTGGCGGCGGGGACGGCCCAGGGCGTCTATCTGTTAGTGCCCGCCACTCACTCGTGGCTGGGCCCGCTCCCGGAGCCGCAGTGGAGCGGCATGGCTTTCGGCGTGAATGCCGCCGGTGAAACCACCCTGATGGTGGCCTCGCACCGGGGCTTCAGCCGCTGGCCGCTCCGCCGCACGGACGGGGGCACGGGCCCCGGGGGAGACTGGACCATCGGCCCGCCGCAGACGGAACCCGGATTTTACCGGTTCGGCCTCAGTGCGGGGGGCGATGGCGGCGTCATCGCGATTCCCACTGATACGGGCATCCAACTCCGCCGCGAAGGCCAGCCTCCCGCGCTGCTGCCGGCCAGTGCCTTTGTGCGCCAGTCATCCGTAAGCCGGGACGGAAAGTTCATCGCCACCAGCAACGGAAACGGCCACACCCTGATCTGGGATACCGCCACCGCCGCCATCAAACACGACTTTCCCACCGATCGCATGGGCAATGTCGCCTTCAGCCCGGACAGCTACCGGTGCTTTTCCGCAGAAGCCCGCGATCTGATCTGCCGCGATGTGGAATCCGGGAAGGAAGTCTGGCGCACGCCGCTTGCCGGTGCCCTCACGTATCCGGCCCATCTCACCTGCTCACCGGATGGCCGCCTCGTAGTGGTCCGTCCCTCCTCCGAACGGCTGGCTCTTCACGACGCCGCCACGGGTGCCCTCATCGCTCCGCTCGTGGCGCCGGACCCCGTGACCCAGAATGACTTCGCCTTCACCCCCGACAGCACCCGCCTCGCCGTCACCACGGGCGCAGGGCTCATCCATATCTGGGACTTCCGCCGCCTCCGCGAAGAACTCGCCTCGCTGCACCTCGACTGGGATCATCCGGCGCTCCCCGCCGGGGAACCTGCGAGCACCTTTCCCCTTCGCCTCCGCATCGTAGAGAAGTGATGCCTGCCGCCTTGCCAGCGCCGTCATCCGCGCTTTGTCATCGTCAACATGTCGAACGACCCCGTCACCTTCTTCAACCGCTA
>DATAIE010000354.1:0-2804 GCA_036262875.1 Verrucomicrobiales bacterium | reverse complement strand
ATCCGCTGGCGCTCGGGCCGTTCGGCATTGGCAGTTGCCACGTCAACAACCGCTCCGCGCGGGACAATGACCGCTGGGTTCCGCAGATGGAGGCGATAGGTCTGCGTTACTACCGCACCTGCCACAGCGGCTGGGGGGAAGTGGAGCCTGTGCAGCAGGGGAAGTTCGAGTGGAAAAATCTCGACGAGCAGATGGATTACCTGACCAAACACCGGATGAGCTATGGCGGCATCTTCATTGGCTCACCGTCCTGGAACAAGGCGGACAAGCCCGGTTATCTTCCTGTCAACAATCTGACCGGATGGTCTGCCTATGTCACCGCCGTGGTCGGGCATTGCAAATCCAGGGTGAAACGCTGGGAGGTTTGGAATGAGCCGCCCAATTTCACCGGCCGCAATCAAACGCCTGTGGACTACGCTAAAATCGTGGTGAGTGCCTATGACGCCGCGAAGGCCGCAGACCCTGACTGCCTTATCGGCCTCGCTGCAAAGTCCTGCCACGTGAATTACCTCGAGCAGGTCATCAAGGCTGGCGCGAAAGACCACTTCGACTACATCACGCTTCACCCTTACGAGATCCTGGATGGTGTCCTCAGCGGTGCCGGCACGGAACCGGTTTACATGAACATCGTGCCCTGCCTGCGGAAGATGCTGGCGGCACAAAACCCGGCGAAAAAGGATGTGCCTGTGATCTTCACGGAACTCGGCTGCGATGTCAAAAAGGGTGCTGACGTCCAGGCTCACGCTCTCATCAAAGCCTACACCATGGGCATCGCCCAGGGGGTGTCCTGCATCCAGTGGTTTGAAGGCATGGACGGCGACAGCGGTCCCATGGGACTGCTGGATGGCAAGGCCGTGCCCCGCCCGTGCTATCAGGCTATGGCCCAGATGATCCTGCTCCTCGGTGAACATCCGGTGTATCAGGGATGGGTGATGCTGAACCAAAAGCACTACGGATTCGTTTTCAAAGGATCCAAAGGCATGGTCATGGTCGCTTGGGGAAAAGGGCCGGCGGATGAGGTGTCCTTTGATAAGGAAGTCAGCATCGTTAATCCGCTCGCCGGAACGGTGCAAAAGGCCGCAAAGCTGTCCCTGACCACCGCCCCTGCTTTCATTCTGGAAGTCCCGGAGGCCCTGCTTTCCCAGGCCGCCGCCAGCAGGGGAAAGCCCCTGCCGTGGGGCGGGGATTTTGCGAGAGCGGATTCTGTTTCCCTCACGATGGAAAATGGCCGGCAAAACGAACGCGGTCTCCACACTCTTTCCGGGGACGCCCTCGCAAAGGCCGTGGTGGCCTACGGCGGTTCCGCAAGGGCGGGCAGTGTTCCGGGAGGCAATGTCTTCGTCGTCGATCCCGCCTTCAGTTCCTATACTGCCGAACCCCTCGAAATCACCGTCGTGGTGCGGCGCAACGAAGCCAACGACAACTCCGGCTTTAAGTTGGACTACGAATCCACCACCGGCTTGAAGACCGCCAAAAGCGGCTGGTATACCGTGCCCGACAACAAGCAGTGGCACACCGTCAAATGGCAGATCGATGATGCTCAGTTCGTGAACTACTGGGGCTATAATTTTGCCCTCACCTCTGACGGGAACACCTATAACAAATACTACCTGCAGAGCGTGACGGTGACCAAACGAAAGTGAGTTTCGCTTTTGGTCTGTCTTCTGCGGCCCGCCCCCATGCGCATCGGTCTCCTCAGGCATTTTCCCGTGGAACTTCCTCTTCCGGCAGGCTGGAGGACGGCGGCGGACCTGTTCGAATGGCGGATTCAGTATGAACGCTCGCCCGCTATCATCGGAGCAGTAGATATCGGCCCGCACGAATGGGCCCGGTGCCTCAGCAGCGACCTTGAGCGCGCCCTCGTTACGGCGAAGGCCGCTTTTCCTGGACCGGTTGAGTCAACGCCGCTCCTGCGGGAGGTGGAATTCGCTCAGTTCAAAACGGGCCCGCTGCGTTTGCCCATGCCGGTTTGGCGCGGAGTTTTCGGGCTGGCATGGGCCACCGGTCACCGGTCGCAGCGGGCTTGCAGAGATGAATTTCGCCGCCGCGTCATTGCTGTTGCCGACCTGCTGGAAGGTGTGGCGGAGAACACACTCGTCGTCTCTCACGGTGGTATGATGATCTATCTGAGTGCTGAACTCCGCCGTCGCGGATACCCAGGCCCGAAACTGAAACACCCCCGGCACGCCACCCTTTACTGTTATCAAAAAGCCGGCGGTATTTCCTGACGTCATCACTCCGGGAAGGGCAGGGAGGCGAGAAGCGTGCGCAGCGGCTTCGCCTTCTGTCCCTGCGGCCAGACCACCGCAAGATCCCACGTCGCGGCGGCATCGGACACCGGCAGGATCACCATGCCGGGACGCTTCTGATGCCGCAGGAACGCGGGCAATAGAGCCACCGCGCCGTCATTTGCGATGGCGGAAAAGGCCTCCGGGAGTCCGCCGGGAACCTCCATCATTTTTGGCCGGAATCCGCCGCACCTGCGACAAAGCCGGAGCAGTCGGCTCCTGGAGCCAGGCACTTCCGCATCCGAGGCGACGATGAAGGTTTCGCCCTTCAGGTCCGCGACCTTGATCTGTCGCCTTGAAGCCAGCGGATGGTCCTGCGGCAGACTCGCACAGCTTCCCGTCACCGCGAGCTTCCGGACGTGAAAATCCCGCGAGGGCAAATTGCCGCCGTCCTCTGTGAGAGCCAAATCGATCTTTCCCTCCCGCAGCGCCGCGATCTGTTCGGCGGGGAAAAGATCCAGCAGTTTCACCTTCGTCTGCGGGTGCAGCCCGCGCAGCTTTTCCAGCGCGGGCTCG
>DATAIE010000353.1:0-4716 GCA_036262875.1 Verrucomicrobiales bacterium | reverse complement strand
AAGGGCAAGGACGAAAAGGTTTTTACTTCCTCGATCCTCGGTGACGACGGGAAGTGGACGATGATGGTCAAAGTGACCTCCAAACGGAAGAAATAACGCTCGTTATTCCGGGCAAAAAAAACAGCCGGGAAGCGATCTCTGCTTCCCGGCTGTTCTGACTCTGACTTTGCCGGTTGCCCGTTCAAGGCACCACGACCACGCGCAGGAAATACCGCGGGTTGCCGGCCGGGATGACGACGCCTGCCGGGACGGACATGGATGGGCCGGTGGCAGTCACCGGATTTCCAAGTGCCGTCCACGCGGCGGTATTGCCGAGGTCAGGGGAAATCTGGACTTGATAGCGCTTTCCGGCGACACTGCTCCAACTGCCGGTGATCTCGTTGGAGGGCGTTAGCCCGGCCGCGGTAATGCGGAGTACACTGGCGGGATCGTTGGCCGCCGTGCCGGCAAGGTATTCCTGATAGTTCGATTGTCCGTCGCCATCCAGGTCTGTATTGCGGTCCGCGTTGCTGTTCGGGTTGAGACCATTCGCGGTTTCGTAGTCATCCGGAATCCCATCGGCGTCGGCGTCCGCCGCCGTGACCGCGAGAGAAAACTTTACGTTGTCGACCAGAAGATGCTCCGAAGTTCCTGAGTCAGCTCCTCCAAAAACGGTGATGCGCGCGCGGGCGGTAGCGGGAGCACCCGCGGGAATGGAGATCGTTTTGACGAACGGATGGAAAATGAAATCCGTGGCCGGATAGCCGACCGTGTTCAATTCAATATAGGGAGTGGCAGCCGCGATCGACTCTGCAAAGGTCGTCTGGTCCGCGGAAACATCCATAAACGTGGCAGTGAGGAGGTTGCCGGGATCGATGTTGGTGAAATCCCCGTCCAGAGCCACTTCGAGATAGCCTTTGATAACGTCGGCGGCATCGAGCCCCGTATTGCTGGTTGTGTAGAACGACAGGTCGAATTGACCCTGAAGTGTTTGTCCCGCGAGGGCACTTACATCCACGGGGTTCGTGCTGAAGGTTGTGTTGGCAGAGTTGAGCTCCCAGTATTTGAGAGTTCCCGTGAAAGCCCCGGAATCAGGCTGTACTTTTACCACGGAAGCGGGAGGGATACTCGTCCAGCCCAGTTCCGACTGGTTGTTAGACGGCGGGGAGTAAGCGCCGGCATTGAGCGCCGCCGGAGTGAAAGTGATAAGAGGACTATTGGTGGCGGTGACTTTCTGAAGGAAGGGGGGCGCGCTAACATCCACCAGTTTAAAGCAGTTGGAATCCGCGGAATCTTCGATCCTCAACTTCACGGTACCCGACGGGTCAAATGCCGCAATCGGGACGGTGACGGCAACTGCCGTGCCGTAGGCGCCGGTGGTTCCCCCGGCGAGCCCCCCGGCCGGCACCTTCCATCCCCCAGGCGATCCGGAAGTCGCGGCGGCATTGATGGTGAACTGCACCGTGTCGTCTGCGGCGGAGTTTGCATCGGCACCTGGCAGCCGGGAGATGCCGGAGACGTTCCCGTCGACGACGCAGCCGGATGAGGCTTCGAACGTCAACTCGAGGTCGTCGAGGCCCTGCACGGCATCTGTCCCGGCGTCATTGATGTTGGCAAAACGAAGCGCAAAGTACTGATTGGGCTGAATGACGACCGAGGAGGCGACATTTGAGTTGATGGCCTGAGTCGTTGGCGCCAGCACGGCATTGGCGACAGGATTGTTGTAAGTGTAAGTGAACTCAGGCAGATTGTTCCAGCCCGTGATGTAGTATGAGGTGGGAGTGGAAGTGTTGGTATTCAGCACAAACTGGGTGTTGTTGCTGCTGCAAAGAGCCGTCGTGTTCGTCAGGAATTCGGTGTCCGTGGCACCCGTTTTCCACCATACGTAGAGACTGTCCTTGTTGTTGGCGGTGTTGTTCGCGCGGTAGACCTCCGCGGTGTATTTCATGTGGGCCAGTTTCACCGGCGTGGCCCCGGTGTTCTGGAAGATGACCATCGCTGAGAGTTCACCCAGTGCCGTGGTCGGACAGAGACCGAGGGCCCGGTCGGTGGAGGCGATGGCACCTAAAGAATAAAAGCCGTGCTGCAGCGGAAGGGTCTGAGGCGGGGCGGACCCGTCCGAGACATAATAAGTATAGGAAAGACCGGCAGGTCCCGTGGGGGTGACGCTGTTTCCGGCGGTGTAAAAGGACCACCCGTTGAGCGTGCTGTCGTCCGTCCAGAAACTGGAGGCGGCGGCATTGTTGCTTTCGGTCGGCAGGGTGTCGAAGTTTTGAGTATAGACGAGCGCCCCGGAGTTGACGGGGATGGGGGAGGCGGCGGCGACTCCGCAAAAGGCGGCTGCGGTGACTGCTGGGAGATAGGTTTTCATAGCGGGAGGCAGAGGTGGAATTTGGGAGAGGTCCGGGCGCGCAAAGCCACCCCCAATTCCACCGGCATATTAAAAACTGAAGAGGATGTCCAGCCCCGACTTGTGAAGAAATAGAAACCCGTCTGTTAGAACAGTTCCATTTGTCCCCGCTCGACCCGCCGGAAATGGGCACCGGTGATTTCCGGACGCATCCTGTTGAGCCCCAGCCTGCGGGCAGTCACCTTGAAGAGGCGGTTGATCTGATCCGCGAGTTCACCCTCCCCTCTCATGCGGACGCCCGGGCGGAGATCGTTGAGCTTTCCCCCGCGCAGGTCGCGGATGCGGCGGAGAATTTTGTCCGCGGCCTCCGCGGAGACATTCCGGGCCAGCCACTGCTGGAAAACGGAGGTTACGCTGCCTGGGAGACGGACGATGGTGTAGGCGGCAAAGACGGCGCCGGCATCGCGGGCGGCTTCGAGGATGGCCGGCATTTCGTGATCGTTTAGTCCGGGAATGATGGGGGCCACGCTCACGCCCGCGGGGATGCCGGCATCACGAAGGGTGCGGATCGCCTGCAGCCTCATGCGCGGCGAGGAGGCGCGGGGCTCCAGGGCAGCCGCGAGAGCGGGGTCGAGAGTGGTAATGCTGAGCAGAGCCGCGCCGGCATTCCATTTCGCCAGTTCGGCGAGAAGGTCCGCGTCCCGGGTGATGAGGTGATTTTTCGTGATGAGCGCCACGGGTTGCCGGAACTCGGCCAGTACCTCCAGGCAGCCGCGTGTGATGCGGAGGCGGCGCTCCACGGGCTGGTAACAATCGGTGACGCCGCTGCACGCCAGTTTTTCCGGCTTCCAGCGCTTGCTGCTGAGTTCCGCCCGCAGGAGAGCCGGCGCGCGGGGCTTGATGAGGATGCGGCTTTCAAAATCCAGCCCGCTGCTCCAGCCGAGAAACTCGTGATACCGCCGTGCGTAGCAGTAGGAGCACCCGTGCTCGCAGCCGCGGTAGGGATTGAGACTGTATTCGAAGCTGAGGTCCGGGCTGGTGTTGCGCGTGATGAGGGTCTGCGTGTCATCCGTGTAGAGCACGGTGCGGGGAGAGGGCGGCACGGCCTCTGGATCACGGGCCATCTCCTCCAGCCATTCGGGATCGTCCTCGAGGTGGAATTTCTCGAAGGGGTTTGCGGGGTTGGCCGTGGCGCCGCGGCCTTTGATTTGTCGGGGATCGCCGGGCTGCATGGAGCACTATCCGGGGCGCGGGAGGCAAGGTCAACGGAGGCCGGCGGACACGGGTTTTTCAACGAATGATGTTTGAAGTTTCGTTTCTCCTCCTCACCATTCCGGCATGAAGTCACTCATTCTGTTGTTTTCCTTTCTTTTCACCGTGTGCGGACTGGCGGCGGAGGAGCCAAAGCTGCGGGTGCTGATCATCGACGGGCAGAACAATCACAACTGGAGGAGCACGACACCGATTCTGAAAGATGCTCTGGAGAAGAGCGGACGGTTCACCGTGGAGGTCTCCACCACCCCCGGCGACAAGGCGACGGGCGAAGAATGGGCGAAATGGCGTCCCCAGTTTTCAAAATACAAAGCCGTCGTCAGCAACTACAACGGAGCCCCGTGGCCGATGGAAGTGAAGACAGCATTTGAAGCCTACGTTTCCGGCGGCGGCGGATTCGTGTGCATCCATGCGGCCGACAATTCCTTTCCCGAATGGCCGGCCTACAATCAAATGATCGGCCTCGGCGGATGGGGCGGGCGCAGTGAGAAAAGCGGCCCCTACGTCTATGTGAAGGACGGGGCGTTGACCAAAGACACCTCCGCTGGTGCAGGGGGCAATCACGGTGCGCAGTTCGAATGGACGGTCGATCTTTTTGGCGAGGGGAAGGAGCATCCCGTTACGAAGGGTCTGCCGGAGTCATGGAAGCACTGCAAAGACGAACTCTACGACAAGCTGCGGGGACCCGCGGAAAACATGAAGGTGCTGGCAACCGCCACCAGCCAGGTGACGAAACGCCCGGAGCCCATGATCATGGTGATCGATCACGGCAAGGGCCGCGTGTTCCACACGCCCATGGGCCATGCGGACTACTCCATGAAGGACGTGGGCTTCTATACCGTCGTGCAGCGCGGCACGGAATGGGCGGCGACGGGGAAGGTGACCATTCCCGTGCCGGACAAGTTCCCGACAAAGGATGCGGTGCTGCCGGTGCCGTGAGTCTACCGCGCTGGATTTAAAACGGCGACCGGCCCGCGTCCGTAACACACAAGGGCGGGGCGGCGGGTCGAAGCATCCAACAGGCAAATCTGGTTGGACCCCAACTGGAACAGGACTTTATCCTCAGGCAGGAGAATCGCGTTTCTCGCGATCCAGGAGGCGAACGGTGTTTCGAG
>DATAIE010000352.1:0-2020 GCA_036262875.1 Verrucomicrobiales bacterium | reverse complement strand
AAGGCGCCGGGCATTGCCTGATGGGCCTTTTCAACGCGAACACGCTCAATGGCTGGCGGACGCCGAACACTATGGTGGTCCGCATCAATGGACGCGGTGAGACTTTTCACTGCCATATTGAATACACCTCCGCGCAATGGCGGGCCGGTGCGGGTGTCATTGGGGAAATCGTACCGGGATCGCGCATCACGCCACTGGAGATCCCACAGGGCCAGCCTCAGACGTGGAAAATGCGCTATACTCCAGAGGCGGACGGGGGCGGTTTGTTCACTTTCGAAATGGCCGGGCATACGGCGCAGTGCCGGATCGAACCGGAACACCGGAAGGAAGGACTGACGTTCACCCATTTCGGACTGCTGCCGGTAATGAAAGCGTGGGACGGAGCCGGAGAAATCTGGCTGGATGACGTGAAGATCAACGGCACTGCCTTTGACTTTACCTCCGATCCCAAATGGGAGGGCTCAGGGAACCGGCGGACCTACAAAACGGCGGACACCAGGCCCCGCTTCGATTTCGGATGGAGCCGCACGAAGCGGGCCGGAGGACTCAGCGAGGGAGAGCTGGGCGGGCTGGTCTTTCGCGGGGATTGCCGTGAACCGGGCCGCATGGGATGTTACGGTGACCGCCTTTCGCCGCTCTCGCTGAAGACGACACTGGAAGCGCGGGGACGGGTGGCGGTCCTGCGGGCGGTGAGCGACAGCACGGCTTCGATCGGGTTCTATCATTCGATACACAGCATGAAGAGCAATCCGTCTCAGAAGAATGCGACGCCTATGGACTATCTGGGCATCAACATCGAGGGGCCCTCGTCGGAGGGGTTTTTCTTCTATCCGGTCTGCCGTCCCCACGGCGATGACTCCGCTGTCTATGGTTATGACGGCGGCAAAGCGCCCCGCATCTATCCCGATGGAAAGTCCCATGAATGGCGTCTGCGCTATGATCCGGCAGCGGCGGGCGGCGCAGGCGAAATCACGGTGCAGTTGGATGCGCAATCCTGCCGCATGAAACTGCCGCCGGATTTTCAACTCACGGGTGCGGACTTTGACCGGTTCGGCATTTGCACGCCATGGGTCGACGGCAACAGCGTCACCGTTTACTTTGACGATCTCGTTTACACATGCGCTCCCTGACAGTTCTTTTACTCCTCCTCGCGGGCATGGTGACGGAAGCGGTCGCCGCGGACCCGCCGAAGACGCCCGCGGACGGTCCGGCCTCCATTCTGGCACCGTATTTCCAGCCACCGGCGGGTCTGGAAAAAGCGGGGGCGTTTCGCTCACCGCTGTTGTTTGACAATGGCAGCCGTGTGGAAGCCGCGATGGACTGGCCGCGGCGGCGGGAGGAGATATTGAAATACTGGCACGGTGTGATGGGACCGTGGCCGCCCCTTTTGTCAAAGCCCGCACTGGAAACCCTGCGCGAGGAACGGCGCGACACATTGATTCAGCGCCGGGTGAACTTTGAAGCGGCAGCGGGACAAAAACAGGAGGGCTGGCTGCTGCTGCCGGAGGGAGCGGGACCGTTTCCGGCGGTGCTGGTGGTTTATTATGAGCCGGAGACGAGTGTCGGCTTGAAGAAGGAGGCTGAGCACGCGTTTCGTGACTACGGATGGCAGCTCGCGCGACGCGGCTTTGTGACGCTGAACATCGGCTCGCCGGGCGGCAATGCGTGGAAGCCGGAGACCGGCAAGGCCGTGTGCCAGCCCCTGTCGTTTCATGCGTACGTCGCGGCGAATGCGTGGACGGCACTGGCGGCCCTGCCTCAGGTGGATGCAAAGCGCATCGGCGTGGTGGGCCACAGCTATGGCGGCAAGTGGGCTCTTTTTGCCGGCGCGCTGTGGGAAAAGTTCGCCGCCGTGGCGGTCAGCGATCCCGGCATCGTGTGGGATGAATCGCGGCCTAACGTGAACTACTGGGAGCCATGGTATCTCGGGCAGGACGCGGCACAGAAAGAACAGCGCAAGGCCGGTGTGCCCTACGCTCAAAATCCCCGCACAGGAGCCTATGCGCGCCTGACAGCGGAC
>DATAIE010000351.1:0-9508 GCA_036262875.1 Verrucomicrobiales bacterium | reverse complement strand
GGAGACTTCAGCGCCAACTGCCGCGGCACCTGCCCGGGAGCGATGAGAAAAATGCGGCCTTTTGCGAGATCAAAGGGCGTGGCCGTGAGGCCGCCGTTCCTGCCGCTCGTGACGAGATTCAGAGTCTCCGGGCTTTCCGATTTCCGGGAGAAGACAAGCTCTTCGCCGCCGTCGAAGGTGAGCGTTCCATCGTCATGCCATGTGCGGGCCTTTGGGTTTCCCCCGCTGGACGTTTCAGATGTGAAGGGGATGTCGGATAGAAGAATGAAGTGCGTTTCCCCGCCGTCGTGCACGCAATAGGCCGAGTGCTTTTCATTGCCTGCATGCGCCGCCTGCGGAATCGCGAACGGCTGTTCGGCAGCCTGCAGCAGTGTGACCGGCAGGGCCAGGGCCGCGGCGCTGAGCGTGATCAATCCGAGCCCCGCGCCGGAGGTCCGCTGCTCCGGGACGCCCGCCAGTCTTCGCACCCGATTCAACAACGATCCGCCGGAGGCCGACATCCCAAGCGCAGGTGTGAGGCCGCGCATTTCCTCCAGGGCCGTGAGAGCGCGCGCGTAGTCCAGCACTCCACCGCTGTGGGCCGACGCTGCGTCATCGCAGCAGTGCTCCCGCTCCTTTCGCAACTGCGCCGAGACCCACCACACGGCGGGATGATAGAAAAACAGCGTCTCCACCATGCTTTGCAGCAGATTCACCAGATAGTCCTGACGCCGCACGTGCGCCAGTTCATGCGCCAGCAGGGCTTCCAACTGGGCGGGACTGAGACCGGCAAACAGCGCCGCGGGCATCAGCACCACCGGCTTCAACCACCCGATCACCACCGGCACCGCCAGGGAGGCTGACGACAGCAGGCGCACCGTCCGTGTGAGCCTCATCGCCTGACAAATCCGGTCGAAGCGCACCGGCCAGTCGCCAGGCAGGAGGTCACTTCCCGACATCCGCCACTTTTTGACCGTGCGCCATCCGTTCAACAGGCGCAGAGAAAAGAAGGCCACTCCCGCAGCCCAGAGAGCCACCATCCATGGCAGCCACGGGCGGAGACGGGCAGCGGTGGAGATGATTTCGGTTTGCCCCGCCGTCGTTTTCGGAATGATCACAAACTCGGTTTTCGGACGCGGAGAACCCGCCGGCACGGCCTCGACCGGCGGTGTCACGGAATCCGCCACCGGCACACTGGCGGCAACCGGACGGTCTGTGGTCCCCGGTGCCTGCGATGCCGCCGCTACCCTGGAGGGCCTCCCGGTCCACTGCCACGCCAGCGTTCCCGCCGCGCATCCCAGCATCAGCAGCAGAGCTGCTCCGGAGGCCGCATAGCGAAGCTGCGGCGCGCTTCGTTTGGTAAAGCTCAGAAACGCTCCCAGGAGGAGCGCGATGACGCCGGCCTGCCACAAAAAGTGGACGAGGACCCAGCCGAGGAGTTCAATGACGGAGGACAAAAACGGAGAGTTCATGGCACATGAGAGTGATAAGGTTTCAGCGGCGGGGTTCTTGTTTTGCTTCGAGCTGGTCCAGCAGGTTCCGGATTTCCGACAGCTCGGAGGGCGTGGCTTTTTTTTCTGAAAGCGCCTGCATCACCAGTTGTCCGGGTGATCCACCAAAGGCCTTCTGCAAAAGATCGCGGACGAGTTGCCGCTGCGTTTGCTCGGCTTTCATGACGGGCTCGTAGACGTGCGAGCGCTGCGACTCGTCCCGGCGGACCAGCCCCTTGTCCGTCATCTTTTGCAGGATCTTCAGCGTCGTGGTGTAGCCGGTCGCTTTGTCGCCGCTGAGGGCATCGTGAATCTCCCGCACCGTCAGCGGCCCCCGGTCCCAGAGAACGCGCAGGAGTTCCAGTTCAGCTTCCGTCGGTCGGGGGAGAGGTTTGGCAGGCATGGGACTGAAATACGATTGTTGTCGTAGTTTGTCAACGACAGTTGTCGTAGTTGATTGTAAAAAAGATGTCATGGTGTCCGGAATCAGGGCTACAGTAGGGACGTTTTTTTCCGCTCCCCGTTTTGGTGAAACCTCTGTTCCCGCTCCTGTCCCTTTGCTCCGCCGGTGCGCTCTGCGCCGCGGACCTGACCGTGCAGGTGGAGCCCCGCTGGCAGGAAAAGCCGCTCGTCCTTTCCGATCTTTCTCTGAAGAACGCGGCGGGAAATGAGATGTCTGTCACACGTCTCGCCTGTCTGCTGTCCGCGGCGAAGCTCCAGCGCGAGGACGGCACATGGATCGGGGCGGGGAACTGGCAGGCTTTTCTGGATGTGGAGAAGAAGCGCACGTCCTTCACTTTGAACGGCGTGCCGGGAGCCCGGTACAAAGCCCTGCGGTTCGATGTGGGCCTCGATGCCGCCACGGATAAAAGCGATCCCGCCAAACGCCCCGCGGGTCATGTCCTGCATCCGGATGTCAATGGGCTGCACTGGAGCTGGCGCGGCGGTTATGTTTTCGTCGCGATCGAAGGGCGCTGGCGTCAGGCCGACGGCGCAGAGGGAGGGTATTCCTATCACCTCGCCGGGGAGCCCTGCCGCGGCACCGTGGAAGTGCGGGCCGAACTCGACCTGCGCGGCGCTCAGAAAATGACGCTCGTCCTCGATGCGGCGAAGCTGTTCAGCGCGGCGCACAAGATCGACATCAAAGACGCAGACTCCACGCATTCCGGCGACGACGGAGGCCTCGCGCAGCGCATGTCGGACAATGCCGTGGCGGCCTTTTCCCTGCTGAGTGTCGTCCCTCAAATCGCCCCCACACCGGTGCCCGCCACCGTGACGGTGACTTCGCCCGCGGGCGTGAAGCTCGTCATTCCCTCTCACTTTCCGCAGGTGTCCTGGCCTGCGGACAATACGCTTACGCCGGCGGGCGTGGCGCTCGGGAAGCGGCTCTTCAACGAGCCGCTGCTGTCCGTAAACGGCACGCAATCCTGTGCCGCCTGCCACAAGGAACAGTCCGCGTTTACCGATCCGCGGCGCTTCAGTACCGGCGCTCAGGGCCAGCTGGGCGTGCGCAATGCGATGCCTCTCGCCAATCTCGCGTGGAAGCCCGCCTACTTCTGGGATGGCCGCGTAGCTACGCTTCGCGAACAGGTGCTCCGCCCCATTCAGGACCCGCTGGAGATGAATGAGACGCTCGATCGTGTCGTGGAAAAGCTCGGCAAAGATGCCGGCTATGCGGCGGATTTTTCAAAAGTGTTTGGCACTCCCGCCATCACGGCGGAGCGGCTCGGCATGGCGATGGAGCAGTATCTCCTGACGCTCGTCGGCGGGAATACCAAGCTTGATCGTGCCCTGCACGGCGGCCCGGCACTCTCTGAAGAGGAGCGCCGCGGATTCGACCTCTTTTTCACCGAGAGCGATCCGGCGCGGGGCATCCGCGGTGCGGACTGCTTCCACTGCCACGGCGGCGCGCATTTCACAAACAATGCCTTCGCGAACAACGGCCTCGATTCCGACAAGACGCTCAAAGACGAAGGCCGCGGTAAAATCACAGGCGCGTCATCGGATCGCGGCAAGTTCATGGTGCCTTCGCTGCGGAACGTCGCCCGCACCGCACCCTATATGCACGACGGTCGTTTTGCGACGCTGGAGGAAGTGGTGGATCACTATGACAAGGGCATCGTCCGGTCCGCGACCCTCGACCCGAATCTTGCGAAGCACCTGTCGTGGGGCGGTCTTGGATTGAAGGCGGAGGACAGGAAGGCGCTGATTGCGTTTTTGCGGACGCTGACGGAGGAGCCGTGATGAAATGACGAAATCCGAAACCAGAATCCCGAGGGAATGAATGGTCGAATGGCAGGGCGGTATCCCTTCGTCATTCGAGCTTCGTCATTCCTTCGGATTTCTGATTTCTGGCTTCGTCATTTTCACCCCTTCCCCTTCGCCGCTTTTTCCTTCTTCGCCTTTGCCGGTTCCGCCGCCGGTTTTGATTCCGTGGCGGACTTGCTCTCTGCCGGTTTCGCGTCTCCGGACGGCTTGCTCTCCGAGGCCGCCGCATCGCTCTTGGCGGCCGCTTTGTAGCCTTCGCTGCGGTAGTCGGTGATGTAGAATCCGGAGCCCTTGAAGACAAACCCGGCACCCGTTCCGATCTGCCGTTTCACCTTGCCCCGGCATCCCTTAACCGGGCACTTCGTAAGACGCGGATCATTCATGGACTGAAAAGCTTCAAACTCGTGGCCGCATTTTTCGCAGACGTAATCGTAGGTAGGCATTGATCAAAAGGCTGGGGTGGGAAAAGGACCGGGAATGTGCCGGTCCTTTTCAGGAATGCAAGGCGCGCCGGATATTTCGAAAGCCGGCGTTTCCGGGCGGGCTACGGCACGGTGACCCTAATTCGTCCAAAGCGCCGGACCGCTCCAGACGCGGGCGTCGCAGATCGCCAAATCTCTGTTTGGGTGCCGTTGGCGTTCGGCGTGACACTTACACGCACAATGTCGCCGGCGCCATGACTCCAGGTTCCGAGATCATTCGAAATTTCCGGCACAAACGTCACGTCATCCGCGCCCGGGTCGCGATCGAAGGAGAACATGAAGTAGTCGCCGGGCACAGGGGGCTGACCAGGGCCGGGGGACACCTCAAACGATTGTACGGCGCCGGTAATGGCCGGTCTGCTCGCGGCAGAGGCCGGGTCCGTTTTCAGGAGATACTCCGTCACATTGCTGACCCCGTCCTTGTCATCGTCGCCCTCGTCCGAGGTCACTCCGTGCGCGGTCCTCCACGCGGCATAGCCCGTCAGATCGCTCCCGCCTGGAGATCCCTGGACCGTGGCGGAGGGACGCCAGCTTTGCGCCGCACCATGGTCGGGATTCAATTCCGGATGAATGAGCACGAGCGAATATCCATCCCCGTCCGCCCCGGTGGGCCAGGGGGCCTTGTCGTTGTAAGTGAAGCTCTTGATGTCGACGTTGTCCGCTCCCGTGAGCGCGAGTGTTTCGCCGCTGTTGGAGAGGCCCGTGTTGAGTTCGAACACGCCGGTGACCGGCAGTCCCGCTCCGTAACGATAGGCAAACGCGGCGGCGTTTTCCGCGACGACGACCCTCGCTCCGGGGGCAAGTTCCAGAATGGCTCCGTTGTTAAAGGTGTAGGTCACGCCTGCCGTAAAACGGCAGCCCCGCAAGTCGACCGTGCTGCTGCCGATGTTCAGCAGTTCGATGTATTCGAAGTCATTGGCGTCACCAAATCCGGCGGCGATTTCCGCGGGCGAGGGATTCGCCGGATTGTAGTTGAATTCACTTACCACGAGGTTCGCCGCTGTGGCGGGCACAGTGGCCACGGAGAAATAAGCCTCCGTCAGAGCCGACCACTCGCCGCCGAGGAGCACGCGGGCTTTGACGGTCTTCGACGCCGCGAGTGTCACCGCCGTGGAATAAGTCACCGCGTTGCCGCTCACCGCGCCGCCGGTTAGACGGGGATCCGCGCCATTCAGTGTATAATACAAAGTTCCGCCCGCGTTGGGGTTGGTGATCGTGAGATTGAAGTTCCCCGGTACGCTGCCGCCGTGCTGGTTGAAGGATGGTGCCTCCGTCGCCGGATAGAGCGGGCCGTTGGAAGCGAGACGGAACTGGCCCGCCGCGCCGTTCATATAGAGATTCCATCGGTTTTGAATGAGCGAAACGCCGCCGCTCTCCAGCGTGGTGAGGCGCGTCCGCTCCGCCAGCCAGTTGCTCTTCTTGTAAGGCACGTTTCCATTGAGCGAAGCCCGGATGTGTCCCCAGCGGGCGGACTCGGCGCGGACCGCGCTGCTGATTTCGTCGAGGCGCGCATCGAAGGCGTCCGTCATGCCCGCAACGGTGAGCGCGCCACCGTTGAACATCTGTTTCCGGATGTGGTCCGCAAACTTCAGCCGGTATTCCGGACTGGTGCGCAGACGGTTGTGTATTTGCTTTGGGTTTCCATTGCGCAGCGGGCTCCCTTCATTGCCTCCTCCGGTGATAAAGTTCTCCGTGCCGGTGCGGAAGACATGCTCGGCATCCCAGCTGAAGAACCGCCACTTGCCTCCCGGCATGCGGCTGCAAAAGGCGTAGAGATTCTTGTCCGCCCAGTCCTGATTGCCGGCCAGGAAGTTGAGCAGCATGTAGTCGATGAACGCATCGATATCCAGTTTGGCCGCCACGGCGTCGTAATTTGCCTGCACGGCCAGGTCCGGTAGGGTCGCGTTGGTACCCACATTGCCGGTGCCCAGCAGGTCGAGGAGGGCCTCAAAATTGTCCACACAGGTGGAATTCCCGGCCGGATTTGCGCCGGTCGGTTTGGCCACGGGCAGCGCGGGATTCGCGGGCAGGGTGTTTACATGAGGATCGCTCTCTGTGAAGGCGGGATGCGTTGAGTGTTTGAAGGCATCGTAGTCGTCCGAATCCCCGCCGTAGTAGGACGCGGCGAAGTGGTGGTCCGGTTTCTCATGCAGGTAATAGATGCCCCAGTAGAGCCCGTTGATATACAGATGCGTGGCCCGGCTGTGGAATCCCCGCTGCCCCATCCGGTTCTGCAGGTCCGCCATCACAAAGTCCCGCACAAAGGCGGAGCGCGCCCGCTGGCTGGCATCTGTAGGATGCATCCACGTCAGGTTCATGGTCGCATCCAATGTGAAATTGGAGAATTCGTTCGTGGCATCGTCTCCAAAGACGCGGTAATTGACGTCCTGAGTGCACTGGAACCGAAGCGACAGCTTATAGGACTTCCAGCGCGTCTGGCTCGTGCCGCCGAAGACGTGGATATTGCCGTCCGACTGAAATCCTTTGATGGTATTGGGAGCCGCGGCGGAGCCGTCCGGATTGATGAATTCGAGGGAAGCCGCGCGGTCCACTCCTTCGTTTGCGATGCCGGCAGCAGGCGGATAAATGCCGCCGTCAGCGGTCCCAATGTTAGGTCCAAACAAATGCCTCCAGTCTGCCACGAGGGAGAGCGTGGGCAGCACCATCAGATCATCCTGCTTGAATTGATTGTCCGCCACCGGGTCGCTGGCGATGGCGGTATTCACTCCGAAGAAGGTGAGTCCTGGAAAGGCCGAGAGATTCGCGAGGTCGCCGCCGGCGGTGCCCCACGCCAGCGTATCGGCGGGAGCGAGCCCCATACTGGCGGTGGGCGCGTTTTGCGTCATGACGTTCGCCGGGAAAATGTAGCTTTGTGTATCGATGTTGGATGAGCCCATGCCGGCCTTCCACGCACGCGCCCGCAGGAGGGTGGTGGCGGAAATGTTCAGCGTGACGGAGGGCGGCGTTTGCGCGTCCGCGGGCGGTACTTGTATCCCTGCGCCGGGTCCGGGAGCGCTGCCATTGTAGCTATAGGCAATTGTCGCGCCGGGAGTGGGGCAGGTGAGGGTGACGCTGACGGGCGAGGTGTACAGTCCGCGGTCCACGCTGAAATGCGTGTCACTCACAAACGCGGTGACCGCGCTCCCCGCGTTATTGGCCGCTCCGGGAGTGGGTACCGTGTAGAACGTCAGGGCTCCGGCGGACGTGTTGCCTTCCCGGCCGTAGGAGATGCCTCCTTTCTGCCCCGGATATTCCGCGGCAGCTGTTCCGATTTGGCTCACGATCACGTGCCCTCCCTGTCCGTCCGGCCGGCTCAGCGTGATGCTGCCGGAGGAGGGCAGCTTGAAGTTCGTATGCGGCTGCACCCCCGCTATGGCCCGGTTTTTTCCCGACGCATAGACGATGAGATAACCTCCCGCCGGGATGCTGGTGCTCCCGAACTTCCATTTCGCGGGATTCGCCGGATCGTCAGACAACTGCCAGCCATTCAGATTCACTGCAGTGGCTTCATTGTTGCGGAGTTCCAGCCAGTCCGGGCAGTCTCCGTCCATGTCCACGGGTGCCGTCGGATCATTGGCACGCGGAAGATTGACGGCCACAAATTCGTTGATGTGGACGTTGGCCGGGGCCGGCGGGGGCGTGCTCTGGGCATTGAGAGGATTGCTGCCGGCGGCGATTTCCGCGCCGTCACTCCAGCCGTCATTGTCGGTGTCCGCGAGTTTCGGATTGGTGAGATGCGTGTTCACTTCCGCGCCGTCGCTCAGTCCGTCACCGTCGGTATCGGCGAGAATGGGACTGGTAAGATGGGTCACCACTTCCGCGTTATCACTGAGCCCGTCGCCGTCGGTGTCGCTGACCTTGGGATTGCTGCCGGCCGCGAATTCCCCGGCATTGCTCAGGCCGTCGGTGTCAAAGTCGCCGGCGGCGGTTTGCAGCAGATCGCCCCAATAAGTCATCTCCCATGTGTCCGACAGTCCGTCGCCATCCGAGTCGGCGAGTCCGGTGATCCCGCTGGTGTAGATGGTGGAAATTTCCGCCGCCGTGAGAGCCTGGTCCCAGATGCCCGTGTCGTCCATCCAGCCTTTCGTATACCGGCTGAGGTGATTCCCGAATACCAGCGGCGAGGTATTGGTGCCCATCGGCCATTGACCGCCGTTCGTGGCGGCGCTGAAATTGTTGGTCGCATACAACACACTGTCCAGATACAGCCGGCACTGTGGTGTGGCCCCTCCGCGATCCACGACCGCCACGAAGTGATGCCACGCATTGTTCACCACATCCTGGCTGCCGGCGGGAAAGGCCGTGGGAAACCGGAAGGCGTTCGTCTGCACGGAGGACTGCCGGGAGTCGAACTGAAAATAGCTGTTCGCATTACCCGCCGCCCCATTGAACTGGAGTTGATAGTATCCGGCTGTATCATAGGTCGGGCTCGCGTGGTAGCCTTTGGTGTCGAGTCCGTTGTTCGTCTGAAACTCCGCCACGGTCTCATCCCCGTCGCTTTTATACCAGCAGGCCACGGTAAAGGACTGCGCGGCGGAAAACTCGAAGCGCGGCACATCCCCGGCATCCACATATCCCGACGTTCCGTTCAGATACACGGCTCCTCCGAACTTGCCGGCTGCGGGTTGAAACGCGGCACCAGGGATCAGCGTCCCGTTCGCCGGCGCCTGCCCGGAACTGTCTGCCGCCACGGTGCCGGACGGTTCGTCGAATTTCCACCACCCCAGCAGCGCCGCGCGGGCAGTGGGAACGGCTGCGGACAACGCCGCGAGTGTACAGCAGGATACGATATGGGTGCTCCTCTTCATGTGGGGGGGTAGGGGCGTTCCAGGGAAGAACGCGGACTGAAAGGGGAATAACGTTCTTTTAACAAAATCGATTCATCCGTGTCAAGAATTTGGTGGGTCATTCGGCGGGTCCCGTTCGGCTGGGGACTCCATGTCACTTCGGATTTGCCAGCCGCCTTCCCCCGCTGACAATCCGGCCCTCATGCACACGACCGTCAAAGAAGCACTCCACAGTGAAGTCCCCCACGATTCCATTTCGCTCGCCGGATGGGTGCGCACCCGCCGGGACTCCAAGGCCTTTTCCTTCCTCGAACTCAATGACGGCTCGTGCCTCAAGGGAATTCAGATTGTTGCCGATGCCGGAATCCCCGGCTATGATGCCATCGCGGAGATGACCACCGGCGCCTCGGTCCGTGTGGAGGGAAAACTGATCGCCAGTCAGGGGCAGGGGCAAAAGTGGGAGGTGCAGGCCACCTCGGTAGCCCTGGTGGGGACAGCGGAT
>DATAIE010000350.1:0-1647 GCA_036262875.1 Verrucomicrobiales bacterium | reverse complement strand
TGCCTTTTCACCGCTGACAACCACCCGGGGCGACCGTGTCCAGACATCGAGATGTGCTTCATGCGGGCGCACGGCGACGGTGCATGCCTCCTGATGATTCATCAGCATCAGGACATATTGTGTGTCGTTCTGATAGCCCGCCCAGTTCACGTCGATGTGATCCATGGGAGTGACGTCACAGCGTTCCTCCGGCATTTTCACACGTCCGCTCTGCCCCAGCACTGTTCCGCGCATGGTGAGGGGATCGATATGAAGGTGCTGCGGGGCGCGCATGTTGCCCTCGCGAATGAGCCAGTCCAGCGCCAGCCAGGCATACTGCGCCGTCTGCCATTCATTCCAGACAGGGCGTCCCAGTCCGCCGGGCGGGGAACTGACGTTCACGTTGTCGATCGGGGGACTGATCGTGCCGCTGAAACATTCGTCCCAGCCGGCGATGGCGCACATGCCATACGCCTGATCGGGATCGGCGCAGAAATGAATGGCTTTTACTGCGCCCGACAGATCGTTCCAAAAGCGGTCTCCTGAGATTTCATACATCCGCTGCATGGCAGCTCCGGCCATGGGGCTCTGGGCCTGAGACGGGCCACCGGCACCCTGCTCGATGGTCTGGCCGTAAGCCGTTTCGTATTGCCTCGTGGTGGTCACACGGGTCCACAGACTGACGGCGGAATCGCGCGCGACGCGGAGTGCGAGTTCGCGGTCGCCCATCTCTGCGAAGGCCTGGCACGCGATGGCGGCTTCATAGGTTTCCCAGCTTCGCCCCGCGTTGTTGCCGCCGCCGGACACGTCCTCCCAATACCCCTGATACACATGGTTGTCGGCGAAGGTCTTCACAAAGAAGTCCTTTGCTTTGAGGGCGGCGGTCCGGTACTTTTCCTCTCCCGTGAACTGGTGCATCTTCCACAGCGCCCACACGCACCAGATCTGGCCGGCGTCCGGTTGATCACTAACGGATTTTCCGTTGAGATCGTAGGCGTAGGGCCAGCTTCCGTTTTCGTGCTGACGGCTGATGAGGAAATCACAGCCCTTGCGGGCGGCGGCCAGAGCCTTTGCATCCTGTTTGCCGCCGGCCTCCCAGTACCAGAGGAGCGTTTTTGCGGAGGAACCGGTGGAGTGAGGCAGCATCCAGCGGTTGCCCGCCTGGTCTGTGCCCTCCAGGGCAAAAGAAGGCGGCACACCCTTCACCAGATATTGAGAGAACCATCCGCCATCCAGCGCACCGCCGTTCGTCTGATTTTGCACGAGCCATGCGACGACCGATTCCGCTTTGGCTTTGGCCGTCTTGTCATCCGTGGCGAGGTAGTATGAGTAGAAGGCCGGGATGGTGTAGGTGGAGCCGTAGAAATTGAAATGAAAGTCCACGCCCGGGTAGGAGCGCATGGTGTTGAAGATCGGACTCCAGTTTTCCTGACGCTCCATCTGACGAACGCTCAGCATTTGCATTTGCGTGAGGGGCATGGCCCACTGGTGGGCCTGCTCGAATTTGAAAATGTTCTTCACGGCGTGGCGGTAGGCGTCCCACCAGTCACCGCTGCGAATGGGGACGGTGAGGCGGAATTTCCGGGGGCCTTTGAGCAGCGGCTGCCAGATTTTCGTCACTGCGGGATCCGGCCCTGACAGGTCGATGTCGAAATTGGCATTCATGCT
>DATAIE010000349.1:0-13361 GCA_036262875.1 Verrucomicrobiales bacterium | reverse complement strand
GTCCCGCCGGTATCGAAAAGATTGATGTTAGGGCCGGACTGTGTGAAGCTCAGCGTGGCTCCCGGATTGCTGCCGGAGGCATCGATCGTCGCGCCGTTTCCGTTGAGGATGCGGATATGGCGGTTGGTGCTCTGCGGTGTGGAGCCCGTGTACTGCAGCGTGCCTCCCTGAAAATGCAGCGCCACGCCGGTGACGGTGGTGTTTTCCTGCGCGAGCGTGCGGGCTCCGATGGCGCTGGGCACCCCGTAGTCCGAGAGCGAGGACACATTGAGCACGGAACCACCGGCGATGACCGTTTCTCCCGTGTAGCTGTTGGCATTGTTGGCGAGCGCCAGCGTACCGGCGGAAACCCTCACGCCTGTCAGCGGCGCGCCGGATACAGGGCCGCTGAGCGTTACCGTCCCGGCTCCCACTTTCATCACGTCATTCATCAGCGCGACGCCGGTGGAAATCGTATGCGACCCTGTCAGCGCGCTGAGCGTGGAGACACCGCCGGTGTCAGCCTGCAGCGTGAGGGTGCGGGCGCTGCCGGTGGAAACTGTCCATGCATTGGCACCGTCGAACTGCACATGGCCGACGGTGGTGTCCGCATTCAGATCGATGGTAGTGGCTGCGCCCTGCGCGCCGAAAAAGGCATTCTTTCCCTGGCCGGAAGGCACGGCTCCCGTCGACCAGGTGGAGCCGGTCCATGTCGCTCCCGAAACGAAGTTGTTGTTATACACCTGCTCGACGCTGAATCCGTAATGGTGCATCGAAGCCTGAACGGCGAGAGCCGTTACAAAGCTGAGCACCTGACTGGCGGAGGTGGCCTGGAAGGTGTAGCGGAGAACATTCAGCGAACCCTGCGCCGCCGCTCCTCCGTCCTCATCGTAGGAATAGCCCGCACTGGTGGAGGCACCGCTCGCAGACACATTGATCACCCGGTTGCCGGCGGCCTCCCACGAACGGTTGTAAAAGCTGACCACGTATGTTTGCCCCGTGGTGAGCGCGCTCAACGTCAGCGTTTCCGTGGAGGCGTTCGTGGTGCCGTAGATGAATCCGTTCGTCAGCGTGCCGAGGCTTCCTCCCGGGACGGTGCCGCCGCTGGTGGTATTGCCTGTGTTCGCAAAAGCCCAGCCGGTTCCGGCGGCGTTCCCTCCCGTGGAACCCGTGAAGGCGACACCGTTGATCGTGGCTCCCACAGCATCACCCAAATCCACTTTGATCGGGAGGGTCTTCGTGGAATCGATCCCTACCTGGGTATCGAAATTGCCCGTCCCGAAATTGGCCCACGAAAACTGTCCAGTCTGCTGGGCAAGCGCCACTCCGGACAAACTTCCGAAAGTCACGGCGAACGCGGCGAAGACCGGCATCGGGCGGCTGGAAACAAAAGGCTTGGAAAAATGCATGGACAGGGGATTAAAATGTGAGGGTGACAGTCGCCCGGTAGCGAAATCACACTCATTTCGCCAGCGTTTTTTTATCATCCGTATACGGATTTGCACAACGATACGGACCGCGAACTCTGAGGCTCAAACCTCATAGTCAGGTGGACCGAGGCTCCTGCCGGGGTGTGGAAAAACTCTACGCCCGCTCCTCAACGACGGCGGCGGCGCAGGAAGAGCAGTCCTGCTCCGGCAATCATGCCGGTCAGAGCGGGCTCGGGGACCGGGACGAGTCCGATCACGTTACCGCCGCCCACATGATAGTTGATCGCGTAGCCGGCCGGCAGGTCAGTCACCGTAGAGAAAGCAGTTCCCGTGAGGGTGCCGTAACTCGCAAACGGATAAGAGGAGGTGCCGTTCAAAGAGCCGCCGATTTGGTCGAAGTCGACCTTCATCGTGGTGATGTCGAGATTGGCAAGAACGGCCAGGGTATCGATGGGGGTGCCGGCAGCGCCATCAAACTCGATCTTCAGGGTGCCCGCGCCGGAGGCGGCTCCGACATTCAACGACTCGATGGAAGCGCCGGGCGAGAGGAAGGAACCGGACGTGGTAATCACCGCTCCGCTGATGGCGCCCGTGCCGCCAAACGTGGCTCCGGAGGCTACGGTGACATTGCCGGTTCCAGTTGCCGAACCGGTGGCATTGTTCGCCAGGAGCGTGCCCTGGCTGACTGTCGTGGCACCGGTGTATGTCGATGCGCCGGTGAGAGTCAGCGTGCCCGCGCCCTGTTTGGTGACGCCGCCCACGCCATCGAGTCCCACCGCCGTCGCCACGTTGAATCCGTTGGAATTCAGGATGAGCCCGCCAACCTGAATTTCGGTATTGGCCGCGGAGAAGCCGCCGGTGAAGAACTCCGTTTGATTGCTCGCGGCTTTCAGCACGCCCCCGTTGAAATTCACCGTCACGGCACCGCCGCCTGCGCCGCGGATGAACTGATTCGTCGTGGTGGTGCCTCCGTTGAGGCTTACCGTACCGGGACCGCCGTCGCCGACAATGACGTTGAGGGTTGAGAAATTCCCGGTGCCGCTCACGGTCAGGAATCCGGAGCCCGTGCCCACCCATCCGACGATGGTGTTGCCACCCACGGTGCCGGTGCCCGCAGAGATATTGTATGTACCGGAGCCGCCGCCGTTCTCACCGAGGCGGAGGTCATTGTTGACGATGAAATTGGAAGTGGCCCCGTTTTGAGTGAGCGTGCCCTGTCCCGAGAGGCTGCCAATGATGACGTGGTTGTCCCCCGCCTTTTCCAGGGTGCCTCCGGAGAGGGTATAATTCCCAACGGCGGTGTCGCGGCCAATCGCGAGCCAGTTGTTCGCTTTCACCACGCCGCCCGTCTGCAGCACCGTGCCATTGCCGCCGGCGGCGTTTCCGACCCAGGTATCCGCTCCGGAAATGACGCTTCCGCCGGAAATCCTGAAAATCCCCGTCGTTCCCTGTCCTACCAAAAACTGCCCGGCGACATTGGCGGTGCCGTTGTCCATGTTCATGCGGGCCGTGCCGCCGCCACCCACACCCACATACAGCCAGCCGGTGGTGGTGATGGTGGACGACGTGTTCACGTTCAGCGTGCCGTTCGACCCTCCAGTGCCCTCCCCGATGCGGAGGTCACCGGTATTGATGGAGCCGCTGCCCTGGCCCATCCCTGTATAAAGACCACCTGTCGCGGCGGTATTCGCGAGATTGTAAGTCCCCGTGCCTCCATCGATGCCAATGAAAAGCCAGCCAGGAGTCGTGTGATTCCCCGCGCTGTGATTAATGGTCCCGGAGGTTCCTGCACCAAAGCCCACCTTTGTGTCGCGCTGCGGCGTGAGTGTATCGTTGCCGGTGATAGTGGCAGTGCCCCCGTTGTTTACGAACCGGTCGTTGTCCGCAGGCAGACCGGTATCCACCCAGTTGGAGGCGGTATTCCAGTCAGCCGGTCCTGCGACGTTCCAGTTGAAGTTGGCGTAGACCGAGGCCGGTCCCGAAAGAAGTGAAACAAAAATGAAGGCCGAGGGAGTTCTGTTCATGGCGGGGATGAAGCGGAAGTTGACCAAACTGGGCTAAAAATGGATGAATCGATGAATAATAAGGAGGAATTGCCCTTTCCGACAAGTCCTTTCAGGGATGAAATCACGTATGGCCGGGTAAGGATTCGTGTCCCTCCCGTGACAAAGTGGTGCAGATTTTGCCTCCGGCTCACCTGCACCCGGGAAACGGCCACGGTGGCACAGGGGGCTTACGCTCTGAAACGGAGGAGCCTGCGCGCACTGCCGGGTCGGCAGGTTAGTCGGAGACAAAACCTGCACCACTTTACGGAGCTTAACTTGCGGACGTACTCACCTGCACATGGGAAAGCCGCCGCGGGGTGGTCACTTCCCGGCGGGGCTGTGTTTCTCCGTCGCTCCTTTTCCGCTCAAAAGCTTTGCCGCCTCCTGCAACTGGGTCGCCGAAAGAGAAGCCTTCAGCGCATCCCGCTTCTTCGCCGCCTCCGGGATGGCGGGCGCCGCGAGGGTGTAGTTCACGTAGGCGTAAACGGGATTTTTGGCTGTTCCCTGGCCGTTCTCAAACAACCGGGCCAACCCATACTGCGCCGGGGGGTAATTGAGTTTGGCCCCCATGGCGTACCATGAGCCGGCCCGGTCGAAATTCTGCGGCACGCCGTTTCCCGTCTCGTAGCAGGTCCCCATGTTGGACATGGCGGCGGGGAGACCGGACTCGGCAGCGGAGAGGAACCAGCCCACCGCAGCCACATTGTCCGCCCGGATGCCCCGGCCCTGCTGATACCGCACGCCCATCTCATTGATGGCCACGAGGTGTCCGGCCTTCGCAGCCCGAAAGAGGAAGTCTGTCGCCTTTGCGGGGTCCTTGGGCACGTCCAGGCCGTCGTCATACATGCGCACCATGCCGAAGAGGGCGTCCGGCTGATTGGAAGTGCACGCTTTTTCGTACCAGCGGCGGGCTTCGCCAAAGTGCTGCAGGCGGTCTGCGGTGACATCCGCCTTGTCGCCAGCGGCTTCCTCCAACTGGCCCATGCGCGCGATGGCATCCGGCTGACCGGCCTCCGCGGCGGCATTGAGCAGAAACCGACCCTTGTCCTCGTCCTTCGGCACACCGTCCGCGCCCTCGGTGAGGAGCCGTCCCTGGCGGAACTGCGCCATCAGATTTCCGGCATCGGCGGCGCGGGTGAACCACTTGAGGGCCTCCGCTGCGGAAGCCTTCACTCCCTGCCCGTGCAGGTAAAATTCGCCCACCGCCAGAGTGGCCTCCGCGTTTCCGCCTTCCGCCTCTTTTTGCAGCAGCTTGAGCGCTTTGGCAAAATCGCCCTTCGTTGCCAGTTCCCGGGCTTCTTTGAGAGCCGGCGGCAGGGACGGTGACTCCTGAGCCGAAAGGGTCAGGAGACTGGCGCAGAGAAGGACGATCACTTTCATTTTTCAGACTCCAGGGTCAGGGGTGTTTTGGCAGGGCCATCCCACGCTCTTTCCGTTTTTGTGCCGTCGCTCCAGATCACTCTCACCAAGCCGTGCGCTGGTTGATTCCCCAGGCCAAACCACGCCGTAGCCGGGGCCTGTGAAAGGTAACCGCCGCCCGCCGCACACTCGACACGCTGCGGAGGGCGGACCTCTCCGATGAAGGTGACGACCGCGCCCGCGGATTTTGGACCGCGCAGGTTCACGGCCAGCCAGCGCGCCCCGTCCGCCTGGTTGAGCCACGACTCCATGGGGCCATTGTTGATGGCCACGGCAAGGTCCGGGCGGTTGTCTCCATTCAGGTCGGCCATGACCGCCGAACGGGCGTCGCCTGGAATGACGAGTCCGCTCGAGCCGGGTGCCACCCACTGCAAATGCCCCTGCCCGTCGTTAAGGAGGAAGACGCCTGTGCCGCCATCCCACGGCCCGGTCTCAATCTGCGGTCCCCGAATGAAATTTTGGGCCAGGAACACATCCGGGAATGCATCCCCGTTGAAGTCTCCGCACACGACTCCGAACGCCGGCGAGATCTGAGCCCTGCGGTCAAAAGGCTCGAAACGGAACTTCCCGCCGTCATTGATAAAGATGCCGCTCTGAAACTCCGCGCACGAAAACTTCTCCGCCTTCTCCAGTTTTTCCGGCGTGTAGATATCTGTCAGACTGGCGCTGGCGAAGCCCTTAAACGTTTTGAATTTGCTGGCGATGAACGGCATGGCGCGCGAGGAGCAACTCCGCCCGCGCTCGGGGAAGATGTGGTCTCCCTCCCGCTTCACCTCCACGATTTCCATCTTCCCGGTGCCATCGAAGTCGCCGACGTATGTGAGGTGCGGATGGTCCAGAGCGGGCTGCTTGTATTTCGTATTCAGCCCCGCATTGCCAACGACATAGTCCATGTCGCCATCGTGATCCACATCGCAGGCGGCGATGCCGCTCCACCAGCCGGTAACAGGCGCGAGGCCGCTGGACTCCGTGGCATCCGTGAGCCGTCCCTTTTCATTGTGGAAATAGCGGACCGGTCCCCACTCGATGGCGAGCAGCAGGTCCATCCAGCCGTCGGCATCGGCATCCGACCACAGTGCCGCGGTCACCAGGCCCGCGTCTTTGAGACCGGGTACCTGCGCGGTGACGTCTTCAAATTTCACGCCCTTCTTTGTGCTCACGTTGTGCAGCAGGCGGCTGGGTTTGGCGTGCGGCCAGTGCTGCGATTCCATGCGGGTGCCAATGAAAACATCGAGCTTTCCATCGTGATCATAGTCCGCCACGCAGACAGCGCTGGAACACTCGCCATCCTGCGGCAGAGCCCCGGCGGGCGCGGGCGTGAAGTTGCCTTTCCCGTCATTCAGATACAGCCGGTCGCGCTGTTCCTTCACGCCGCGGGGAAACTGATTGGAACCTCCGGCCACCAGCAGGTCCATGTCGCCATCACCATCGGCATCGAAGAAGACGCAGCCCTGGCTTTCGCTGTCCTTGTCCGCGCGGAGCGGGTCGCTCCATTTGGCCACATAGCGGCCTTTTCCATCACCGAAGCGCAGCTCGGGCACGGTGCCCGCGCCATTGCTCAGGAACAGGTCCGGGAAGCCATCGCCGTTTACATCACTCCACGCCTGGCCGGGACCGTACTGGGACAGCCCCCATGGCAGCAGCGACTGACCGGGGAGTTTGAAATCCCCCTCCCAGCCATCGTCCTTGTGCTTCACGCCGGAAAGGAGGTCCGCCTTCGCAAACAGACCCGTCTCCCCGGCCTTTGCCGCCGGAGCCTCTCCGCCGTCCGCCGGCTGGGTGATGGTGTAGAACCGGTCCGCCGCCAGTCCGCGCAGAATCTGGTCTCCGCCGCCGGGCCAGTGGATTTTCATTTCTTCCACTACACTGTCCTTCCCGAGGCCGAAATGGATCAGCGCCTCATTGCCGGAGAGGTAGCCGGTCTGCGGCTGAAGCTGCCGCATCTGACTGCCTGCGGCGGTTTTGATGGTGACCATCGCGCCGAGGCCGTGCCGGTTCGATTTTGTGCCTGACAATTTTATCAGCAGGCGGTGCGTGCTGTCCGACGCCGGGCTGTCGTTCCGATAAACAAGATTTGGCTCCTCCAGATTCACATCGATGAGGTCCAGGTCCCCGTCGCGGTCGAGATCGGCATAAGCGGAGCCGTAGGTCACACCCACATGATCGAGCCCCCATTCCGCACTGGCCTCTTCGAACTTCGCATGCGCCGTATTGCGGTACACGCGGTGCTGCTCCTTCCGCATTTCGCCGTCCTTGAAGAACTCGAACATGTGTTTTCCCACCAGCAAATCCTGCGTGATCTTGAGGTCGGAGTCATTCATGTGGCGGCTGATGCCATTGGTGAAATACACATCCTGCCAGCCGTCGAGGTCATAGTCGCCGAACTTCACACTCCATGTCCAGTCCGTGCTGGATACCTTGAAGAGATACGCACCTTCCATGAACCGGCCGAGGCCGGTATTGATATACAGCGCATTCCGCATGAGCTGCGGCGGCGAGTCGTTGATGGTGCGCTTGAGATCGATGCCGCCCATGACGCCCATAGTGGTCTTGCTCTTGAAATGCGAGGTGGCGCTCATGTCCGCCACGAGGAGGTCCGGCAGCAGGTCGTTGTTCACATCGCCGATGTCCGCGCCCATGCTGAACCACGGCGTATGTGGCACGGATTCCTTGATGGTGTTCGTGAACGTCCCGTCGCCGTTGTTGTGATAGAGCTTGTCCCCGGCGATGAAGTCATTGGCCACGTAGATGTCCAGGCGTCCGTCCACATCGTAGTCCCACCAGGTGACAGAAAGGCCGTCACCTGGTCCCTCGATGCCGGCCTTTGCAGAAACGTCCTCAAACTTCGGCGTGCCGTCCGGGGCATTGCCGGTGTTCTTATAAAGATGGTCCGGCGTGCCGATGGCCTCCGTGCCCCAGTTTTCGGAATCATACCGCCATACACGGTAATACTTTGCCATTTCCGGACGGAGCTGCGGCAGGTTCCCGCCGGTGTTCGTTTCCTTGATGATCGGCATCTCCGCCGGGGCGCCCGCGGGGTCCTCGATGCGGTTGGTCAGCACGTAGAGGTCCAGCTTTCCATCGCCATCATAATCAGCCGGGGCGGCGCTGTGCGAGCAGTCCACGAGGTCCAGCCCCGCCTCCTTCGCACACTCCCGGAAGACTACGGGCTCGCCTTTCGGCCCTTTGCCCATATTCAGGAAGAACTGATTGGGCCGCATGTAGTTGCACACGAAAATGTCGAGCCTGCCGTCGCCGTTCATGTCTGCGGCCACCACGCCCGCGGCCCAGTTGTCCCCGCCGTCCAGGCCCCCGCCGCACTGCACGGTGATATTCTCGAACTTCAGATTTCCCGTCTGCCGGTAGAGGGCATTGGGGCCGGTGGTGCCGCCGAAGAACACATCCGGTTTTCCGTCCCCGTCAAAATCCCCCACCGCCAGGCCGCCGCACGTCATCCCGCTGTGATACAAATAACTGAGCGGATGCGACGGGTCCAAATGATTCACTCCGGAAAAGCCCGTCACTTCCGGACCCAGCGCTGTGAACCGCGTCGTTGAATCCGCCGCCGCCGCGGAGGCGGGAGCCAGTTTTTCCATCACTACGCCCGGTGATATCTCTTCGGCGGCAACCGTCGCCGCGGGGAATACGAAACACGCAGCTTTCCGCAGAAAGCCGCGCGTGAATGAAAAGAAAGGCATAGGCTGCGCGGAAGGATGAAGGTTGCGCCGGGAAAATCAGGCGCTCCGGTCATCCGTCAAGTGCCTCCGCCGCGGGATCAGCGTCGGGGAAACGGACGGGGACATCCAGCCGAGCGGAGCGGGACCGGCGAACACTTCTTCTTAAAGCTTGAGCCAATCCGCCCCGGTGCAATGAGCCTCTGTTCGAGACGAGAGGACCGGGTCGACGGGGCGGACAAGATGTCCGCGGTCCGTTTTGCTCCTCCCCTTACCGCGCGCCGTTTTCCAGTGCGGAGCGGTCCGTCTCGCTGAGATTCGTCTGACGGGAGAGCCAGGCGGTGGCGGAGGTCGCATCCGATTTTAGCCATTTTGGATACAATTCCATGAGCCGGCGGGAGCGTTTGCCATCGTCGGCGATGGAAGCGCTCCAGGTGAGGGCGGCGGCGGGATCAGTGACGAAGGCGCTGCGCACGAATTCGCCGATGGCGCCGTCGCGCTCGGGGCCGGGGGCGAGAGAGGTGAGCCACTCGCTGGCGGAGGGGGCATCGGTGCGGCCCCAGCTGCCGCCGACGGCTTTGATCATGTCCATCCGCAGCTTTTCATCCGTGAGTTGCGCGGCGAGGGTCAACGACTGCGGGTAGTCCCGTTCCCGTCCGTCGTAGATACTGCCCAGCACCAGGCCGTAGAGGAACTTTTGACGCATCGTTTCATCCGTGATCTTTGCCAGGAGGGCGTCGTTGCGCTCCTTACCGGTGGCACCGTCGCCCGCAAGCTGCATGGCGCGTCCCAGTTGTTCCAGGACCTCGCCGCGGCGCCCGGCATCGGGCTCGGTGAGCACGGCTCCGAGGGCGGCCGGAGCGTCCTTGCTGGTCCACATGTAGAGAAGATTGGACATGTCGACGATATCCGGTTTTTCGCCGGCGGGCAGGGTTTGGATGAACTTCCACGCGCCTTCCGGATCGCGGTTGCCGGCCACATCGAGGAGCGCGCGCATCATTGGTTTGCGCTCCTCCGGCTCCCGGCCCGCCACCCATGCGAGGGCGGCGTCGCGGTCCTTCAGCCACCATTCGCTCAGCACGGTGCGCTCCAGGCCGAAGTGGAATCCGGGGTCGTTGAAATCCCGCGAGCGCGCCAGAGCGGCCTCGGGATCGCGCTTTGCCAGTTCGCGGAAGACGGCATTGAGAGCATTGGCTTTCACCCTGAGGCTCTGCTTGCCAACAAACGCCAGGGCGGCCTCCGGATCGCGTTTGGCCCAGTCCTCCATGATGCGGTCAAAGGCGGGGCCGGCCAGTTGGCGGTCCTTGATCAGATTCATGGCGCCGGTGGCCATCTCCGGATCGATTTTCCCCAGGCGGCTGGCCATCTCCGTCACCAGTTCCTGACGGTAATAAATCTCGGCTCCCGCGGAATCCAGAAGCTCCAGCGCGCGCTGAAAATCCTCCACGCTGGAAATGCCGTCCAGCAGTTCGGCGCGGAGCAGCATCTGTTCGCGCAGCGGATTGCTGCTGCGGCTGAGGTTGCGAAAGCGGACGCGGAGGGCCTCGTATTCCGCCGGGCTGCGGTCCGCCAGTGCACGGCCCGGGGCGGGGGCAAAGAGCGGTGGCGCGTCCGCTGGCGGCTCCGCTTTGGCCATGGGTTTCCCCGCCGGAGCCTCCGCAGCGGACCGGGCGGGGAGCATGGCGCGGACGCCCACACCGAGGCCCAGGGCGGCGGCCACCACGGCGAGGTGCAGGGTCAGCCTGACAAGAGAGCGGCGGTTCATTTGGTGTGTTCGGTGAGGAGTTGTTTTTTATCGGAGGCGGTAAGATCGGGGCTGGCCTCGATCCACCGGCGCGCGGCGGCGGGATCGTTCCGGAGCCACTGGCGTCCAATGGCATCGGCGGCCTCCCGGCGGCACTCCGGGGCGGTGATGCCGGCGGCCAGTTCCTGTGCCTTTGCGGGATCCGTGGCGGCGACCCGCTGCACGACGGGGACGTGGAGGGCATCGCGGAATTCACCCGCAGGCATCCCGTGCACGGCTTCCAGAAAGGCGGGCAGGTCTCCGTTGGCAATGAAGGGGCCGGCATTCCGTGCGAGATTCACCGTTCGCAGTTCCGGCGGCAGATTCGTCAGCGCGGAGATGGCTGCCGCGGGATCGTGCATGCCCCACTGCATGAGGGCGAAGCGCACGGTGCTCTCGCGGTCGCGGGGATCGGCGACCATCTTGAGCGCATAGGCCACGGCGAGGTCCGGGCGGTTCCCCGCCCAGTCGCTGATGAATTGATTCACCCGCATGTCCCGGGTTTCTGCGGGTTCGTTCGTATTGATCCAGGAGAGAGCGGCATCCGGGTCGGCGTTGCGCCACACCTCCAGCGTCCAGAGGCGGTATTGTTTGCGCTTTCCCTCAATGGGCACCTCCTGGAGCCGGGCGAGGGCGGAGGCGGGATCACGCTTCATGAGATCACTGTAGACGATGTCCATCTGGCCCTCTCGCTCGAGGCCGGGCGGTTGCGCGCAGGTCCATGCAAAGGCGGCGTTGAAATCCCGGCGTCCCCACACCGGGAGCACGCCGGACCACGCGGAGGCCTGGAGTTCCTTTGGCAGGGTGGCCGCCATGCGCATCGCCTCCGCAGGAGCGGACTCTGCCCACCGCGCCGCCACCGCCGTCACTACCGGTTTCAGCGCATTGCCTCCGGGGGCGGTGCGCAGCAGTTGGAACGCGGGCGCGAGTTCCGCCGCGGGCAGTTCAAAGGCCAGGCGCTGCAATTCCACGAGGCGCTGCTCATCCGCGGGAGGCGGTGTGACTTTGGCCAGCTCCCGCGCAAAGCGCACGAAGGCCGCACTGCGGGCCGCCCCTGCCGCGGACGGGGAAACGGGCCCGCGGCCTGCGGGACGGGTGTCAGCGTATTTCGTTTCCTTCAGAGCCGCCGGTAGCGCCGGGGGCGCGGCGGACGGGGGCACGGACGCGCTGCCGCTCCAGTGCAGACCCAGCGGCAGGAAGAAGGCAACCGCCGCCGCGGTGACGGTGAGTTTGGTAAGAGCCATGGTGGCAAGGGTGTTGGAGATAACGGTTAGTGTTTTGAGAGAGGAGGCTTTTCCCACTGCGGCAGCAGCGGTCGCCGTGGCGTAGCCGGAGGGCGCAGCCTCCGTGACGCGGGCACTGAGCCCGCTCATGAGTGCGCCTGCACTGAGCGCGATGCCGCGGCGTTTAAAAAACGCACTGAGCCGCTCCAGCACGCGACCGGCCCGCTTTCGCACTGCATCCTCCGTGCGCCCGGTGCCGGTGCTCAATTCACGGAATGTGCGGCGCTGATAAAAATGCTGCACCACCAGTTGCCGGTCCGCTTCGGAGAGGCTGTCGATCGCTTCATCCACAAAGGGCAGGGCGGCCAGCCAGGGGGAGTCATCGGTGCCGGTAGCGGTGCGGGCGGCATCGCTGGCAAAACGTTCGTGATGGAGGCGGCGTCTCATTTCGGAGCGGAGAAGATTGCCGGCGGTGAGCAGTGCCGTGCGGTGCAGCCAGCCGCCAAGTTTCTCCGGCGGGAGATGACGCAGGGCAGGGGCCTTTCGCGCGAGCAGGGTGAAGACGATCTGTCCCGCCTCCTCGCCCAGCACCGCATCGCCCGTGCGCCGCCGCGCCACGCCCAGCACCATGCCCGCGTGCCGTTCCACGATCTGCCGGAATGCGGCTTCATCGCGGTGCGTGACATAGCGGTCGAGCAGTTGGGCATCGGATTCCATGACGGGCGGGTTCACTGTCTTCATGTCCGGCCCCGGCGGAACCGGAAAAGAATTTTTGGCGGGAGGAAAAACGGGCCCCTGCGTCGCAGGGTGAGATCTGGTGCCGGAAGTCAGGGAGCGGTCCCTTCCGGTTTCGGCTGCCCGATCAATACTGAATAAATTTCCTGAGGAGACTTGAATACGGACTCAGGCGGCGCATCGCCCTGTGCTGAGATATACCGCTCCAGTTTCGTCAGGGCTTCCCCGGAAGTCATGAACAGTCTTGCGCCGGAGTATTCGGAAACACCGGTGGCGGTAAGCCAGAAAACTTTTGTCACGTCCGTCACCACTTCACACGGCTTGTGTTTGACCACGGGGACGCGGCCCCCATTGATGCCATATGAAAAAGCCCCGCCGGCGCCAAGAACGATGACAGGGACCGACGGAGGGGAACTCCGCTCCTCAATGGCGCCACACGCGACGCGATGCACCAACCACGTTGTTTGGGTAAGCTTAAGCACCGGAGCGGACGGCTTCCCTCTAAAATGATACCACACAAAAGGAACAGGGCAGACCACGGCAATCATGATTACTAACATTTTTTTGTGCTCATGGCAGGGGATGGCGCAGGGTCCGGATAACCCGTGAACGAATCCGGAATGATCCGGGGGGAAAGCGGGCAGTCTCCGGGAGAGGCGGCGGGTCGTCGCGGGCTTGCGAAAGGAGGGATTTGACGTCATTTTGTCCGGCGGGTTTTCCGCCCGGTGACGATCTTTTAGAATCCTGCGTCCCCATGAAATTGAGAACCACACCTCTTCTCTGCACGGTCATTGCGGGCCTCACGGCGGCTGTCATCTGGCAGGGGGTAGTCATTCACCGGCTCCGGGAGGCGGTCGAGGATGGCGCGGTGGAGAAAAAAGCGGCGCACCTTGCGCAAACGTCCTCTGTTAGGAAAACGGACCCCGCTTCCAGTGTACCGTCGCCCGCGCCGGACACGACCGGGACCAGACCGCGCATCGCCGTCCGCAACCGTAAGGAATTGCCAGGCGTTCCAGCGGAGGCACCGCCGCGAATCGCTCTGGAACCCCCGCCTCCGGAAACACCCGATGCGG
>DATAIE010000348.1:0-5019 GCA_036262875.1 Verrucomicrobiales bacterium | reverse complement strand
TCGATAGTCAGACTCACTGTTTTCCACGGCATTTGCGTAGCTGGTCTCCATGATCTTCACACTCCCGTCATCCTGCGGCATCAATTTGTAAACCCTGCGGTGCAAGCCCTTGTTTTCCGCTGTCGCCTCCTCCATCCCGATCATAGTATCGAGCAGGGCCGCTTTTTTTTCCCCGGCCACGTCCTTCACGCGTGATTTGAAACTTTCCCTCGTTTGTTTGGCCTCCGAGGGATAATCGGCAATTTCAATTTCCACAACATCCCGGTCATTACGGGTGATTTTGCGGTGTTTGAGATCAGCCTCCCGTAAGCTCTTGTTATAGTCCCCGTATGCCTCCTGAACTTGAGGAATCTGCTCCGCAGACAACCTGATCGCAGCGAGCACCGCCTCATTCAGTTTCTGATCGGGTTGAAGCATCCGGCAATTAAAATTTTTGAAGAAACTTAAAGGCAGAAGAACATCTTTTCCATCCTGCCAGGGGTCCCACGCCGGCGGCACCGCCGGAATCCCCGTGATGGGTTCGCCCCCGTTCGAAGGGCGCGCGGACGCAGCCACAACCTTTCCTGCGTCCACCATTTTCTGCCCGGGACTCCCCTTATCCGCGCGGGCCTCCCCGTGTCCTCCGGCAGCCGCAATACTGCTGCCAAGCCAATAACCAGTCAAAACACTGACCAGTGCACCCACAATCCAAAGAAAACGCAAACGCCGCATGGTTCCGGTCATAAGAAAGCTAAGGGTTTGCGGTCGATTCAAAAGTGTGTTTGGCAGCTTCATAACTCCGTGCCAGACCGGGGTAGGCCTGTGACCAAAAGGCAAGGGCCTTCGAGCCAAAGAGAGACTGCCCGCTCTGCATCACCAATTTGGGTTCCTGGCCACCGGCCCGGTCAAAACTGAATTCCACCGGATTTTCCCCAAACGAAAACAGCCAAAAATCCAGAACAGGACGGCTGGACGCCAGCAAAATCGCAGCGCGCTCTTCCCCCATCAAGTCCGAGATCTCTGAGAGGAACATTTCCTTGATTCGCCTGCCGTCAAAAACACCGATCCTGTACTTAACAGAATTCGCATCGCTCCCTGTCAGCTCGGGCTCGGGTGCCAGCGCCGCCAGGGAACTCCTCGTTTTGAGGAGCAGCGATTGCAGGGCCGCCAACTCGTTTTTATTTTCAGGGGCGGCCCCCCAGGCTTCAGAAGACATCGAGCCCGGCTGTATGCTGTCGCGAATATCAAGGCGCAGGCCACTGCCGCGAACATTCTTTTGCGGGTTGACCAAATCACTTGATACAGCCACCCAAACGGCCGGTTTTGACTGAACGCTGTTCTTTGTTTCGTTCGAGTGCCGGTTATTCCCGGCCCCTGGCTGTTCGGCTTTTCCCTGCTTCGCAATTTGTTGCCGCGGCACCACTTTATCGATTTTAGAAAGCTTGCCGCCCTGTGCCTCCCGCGGTTGGTTGGTAAGCCAACCAACCGCTAAAGAGACAACAAACAGGCCACCGATGGTGCTGAGCGGGACCGACCGTTTCATCCCCCACTCTACGAACCGTATTCGCAACATTCAACAGAGACTGTCGGCCCTACGGCCCCGGTATGGTCGTCCGTGGGCGGCGAGTTGAATCCAACATATATTTGCACAGACGGGTCGGAACTCGTGGGATACAGCCTCACGTAACCAATTACGTTTCCTCCCGAATCCCTGATGTCGCCTTGAGCGGAGGCGGTGGATCCCGAACAGTGCAGGGTATTGTTGGTGCAGTCATACGTATACACGACGGTTTTCTTCTTCGAACCGCTGCTGCCATTTGACGCATGGGTCCAGATCACCTCAAATTCAATTTCAACCTGGAGCTGCAGCACACACACCTGAAACCCTACCGCATTGTTACTGCCGTCCTTAAGCGAAACGATCGTCGCCTTCGTGCGAAGAGTGCCCCCCATAAGACCACCGGGCCAATTCGAATCATACGCGAGATAAGGGAGAAGGGCCGCCGGGTATGAATGCCAAACTCCCGGATGAGCAAAGGAGGTGTCGGTGGCATACAGCCTCAGATTCAGAGACTTCATTACTCCGACTCCCAGCATCGCCCCGAGAGGGCCGACGGCTGTGTTTTTGATAAATTGACGGCGGGTGGGCAGGTCAGTTTTTTTCATAGGCGCATCGTTAATTTAGATAAAAGTAATCAGTCCTGGCGAAAAAAGGCAAATTTTATTTCAATATAATTTTCGGTAAATGCGCTTTGAAAGGGGAGCCGGACGGTCTCTATTTTACCATCCCGTTGATCACCAACATATTCGACTCCTTATTAAGCACTGCGGATCAACCAGCGGGCAAATCTTGACCCCGGTGCACTGTGTGAACACTGACCATGTTGTTATGCCCCGATTCGCCGCACGCCGCTTCGAGTCTATATCCTTTTCCCTTAACGTTTTACGTCTTAATTTCAGGGCCCGGCCTGAAGAAACGGCTCTTATTGTTCCGCCGTTCCTGCGGGAAACACGCAGTTCCGTCCCTTTCACAGGAAAATAGTCTCCTCTTTAAAAAGCACCGTTTTATGAGCCGGAGGGACCGCGCTCCCGTTTATACTTTCCACCAGGGCAGGAAGCGCCGCCGCCCGCGTCGTTTCCTTCGATGGCCAGCATGCGGCACGGTGCCTCCGCGCCCCGTGACTCATTGAAGTCATAGCACATGAGGAAAACGCCGGTGGTTTAGAACGGTTTAAATAAACGGGTAGCCGCAACCCCTTGAAGTCAGTCGCGCAGCGACCCAGGTCCACGGTCACTACGCGCCCAAAGCTCTTTTCGGCGGCTACCCTTCAATTTAAACCGTTCTAAAACGCTCCGGCCTGCTCCGCATGAAGCTGAAAGCGCCGGGTGAAAACAGTAGCGAAAGAAAAGCCTGCGACCTGCCAGAACCACACACTGGTGAGGAGAAACCCCACGCCGAAACAGAGCAGGCCCAAAAAGGAACAGCCCAGGGCCGCGAGGGCGATGGACCAGGCGTGCCAGTACGCGCGGCCTCCCTGAAACACGCGCCGCAGGGCGCGGAAAGGATCAAATACCTCCCGCGGGTCGAAGGCGCGGCAGTAATGGGACATGTAGCCGGGGACCGCGACCGTGGCCGCGATCCACAGGACAGAGGCCACAGCCAGGAGCCAGTGAATATCCCGCCACCATCCGATGAAGCCACAAATGGCAGCCGGCAGATGATACTCGATCATTCCCAGCAGAGTCACGCTGCCGTGTTTCAGCAAAGCCCGTTTGTCCGTCCACGCCGGCCACGGGGACATCCCGTGCTGCATGCGGTGGGTCATCACGATCCGGTGACCCATGTTCATGATCCATCCAACGACGGGCAGGAGCAGCCACAGTGCGCCCTCGATAACCTCTGCACGGGCAACGGGCGACTGGAGCGGAAACCGGAAGGCGCTTTTGAGCCGGAGCGGGGTGGCAAGGTTGATTTCCGCCCCGTCTTGCATCGTTTGCGGAGAGGGGCGGGAGTCAGGCACTCTTAAACCAGCTTCTCCTTCAACGCTTTGGCGACGGCACCGGTGCGGGTGTTGACCTCCAGCTTGGAGTAGATGCTGCGGAGGGCGGCGTCCACAGTGTGGAAGTTCATATCCAGCACGGCGGCGATTTCCTTTTTCGTCAGGCCGCCGACCATTTTTTCGAGGACGAGTTTTTCGCGGTCGCTGAGACCGTAGTCGGTCTTGGCGGGAGCCATGCGGCTGAACATTTCGAAGACGCGCTTGGCGATGGAGGGAGTCATGAGCGCGCCGCCGGCGTGGGCTTCGCGGATGGCGGCGATGATCTCATCTGACTTGGCGGTCTTGAGGAGATAACCGGAAGCGCCGGAGCAAATGGCACGGAAGAGCTTTTCCTCATCTTCAAAGGCGGTGAGGATGACGACGCGTGCGTCCGGGGCGGCATCGCGGACTTTCATCAGGAACTCGATGCCGTTCATGCCGGGCAGGCCCACATCCAGGAGGATGACGCCGGGTTTTGCCTGGGTGCCTAGACTGCGAAGCGCGTCTTCACCGGTGGCGAAAAGATGGGTGCAACTGAGACCGGGGGTGGAATTGATCAGCTTGGAGACGGTATTCCGGAAGGGAGCATAATCTTCCACGAGCCAGACAGTAATGGGGGGGGCCTCAGGAACGGATTTTTTCATGGGTTAGCATTTGTGGGCAGACCACTGCGGGAAGCAAGTGGCGTCTTTTTAATGTGCGGCGCTCTTACGGGGGGAACGCCACGGTACTTCCAGCGTGAGTGTGGTGCCCTGCCCCTCGGCGGTTTTGATGGCGAGCCGGCCACCGAGCGTTTTCGCCCGCTGCTTCATCCCGATCATCCCGGCACCGGCACGGGGTGCGGCGGCATCGAACCCGCATCCTTCATCGTGAACGACGATGCGCAGGTTTTTTTCATCGCCGGACATGGAGATCTCCGCCCGGGCCGCACCGCTGTGGCGGATGATGTTGTGCAGAGCCTCTTTGAAGAACATCAGAATCTGCCGTTTGTGTTCGAGGGGCAGTTCGTTTTTGAGAGTGGGGCAGTCGGCTTTGAATTCGTGAGGGATGCCCGCGAGCATGGAATGAGCGGTTTCCTTGAGGCGTTGCGCCAAATCCCCCACGGTGCGGGTCTGCGGGTGGATGAACCACACGATGTCCCGCAGGCTTTCCGTGACGGTCCGGGAAATGCGGTGAATCTCCGTAAATTCCTCCCGCACTGTTTCGGTATGACCATCGTTTCCGCCGCCCATCTGGCTGAGCAGGGAAATGGTGCCCAGCCCGCTGCCGATTTCATCATGAATGTCCTGCGCCAGCCTCCTTCGCAGGGTGGAGAGCTCCCGGCGGCGCGCGAGGCGGTGGCGCCAGAGCAGCAGCAGACTCACGACAACGGCGGCACCGATCACTGACATACTCCAGCCCAGCGCGGTGCGGACGACATGGTCCATCGCCCTCCGGCGACGCCCGAGGAGCCGCTGGATGGAGGTATTGATGGCGGCGCGTTTTTGCAGGCCCGTCACGT
>DATAIE010000347.1:0-3568 GCA_036262875.1 Verrucomicrobiales bacterium | reverse complement strand
CAAGCCGCAGTAGCCCACGGCCTGCCGGATTCTTACGGCTTCTTCAACTCAAACGTCGTCTCTCCCGCCACCTTCTTCGTACCGGGCACGTAGCGGATGACCTCCATGGTCTTCATGACCGTGGAACCGTTGACCTTCATGCCTGCGGTGACGGAGCAGGACTTCACGAGTTTGCCGTTCCAGTCAAATCCCATCATGCGCATGAGCCCGCCGCTCTCCTTGTCCACAAAGATCCGGACGAGGTAATAGTCTCCCAGCTTTTGCGGGTTGTAGAGATCGACCACATAACACTTCCGGGTTTTGATCGACTCCTCACCAATATTGACCTTCTTTGGCCAGTAAAGGTATCGCATCGAAATGTCATCGTAGGTCAGATCCGTGCCCCGCACGCCCGCGGAATACATGGCAGCCGGCACTTCCTTGTTCGAACCGGCTGTCACCTCCCGGAGGCGATAGCCTTTCTCGGTGGTGTCCAGATTGATGTTCTGCTTCGGGTTGTCGAAGCTGAAGTGAATGAGAGTCGGGAGGACCTGAATGCGAAAAGGAACTGATTTCCCTCCGCGGTTCAGCTCGCCAGGAAAGGTGATGCCGTCCTTACCATTTTCTTTACCGAGCGAACGGCTCATCATCACCATCTGCACGATCTCATCCGGAGAGCGCCCGTCCCCGGCTTTGGCTGCCGGTTCCTGAGCGGCGGCGGGTGAGAGAAAGGGAAGGGGGGAAAGTCCGGCGAGGAGGGTGAAAAGGAGCAGTTTTTTCATGGCAGCGGTGGGACGGATCAAAGTGCGAAAAATTCAGCACATCGTGCTGAAAAGTCAATGCGGTAAAACAAAAGCGGCCACTCCTTGCCGGAGTGGCCGCGGTTGAGGATGATTTCGTAGAGGGCTCAGGCGGCAGCCTTGGATTTGGCTTCCAGCCCCGTTTTGGCTTGAGCGACGAGTTCGTCGATGCCGGCGGGGTTGGTGATGGCCATGTCGGCGAGAACCTTGCGGTCCAGATCGACTCCGAGGTGCTTGAGGCCTTCCATGAAGCGGTTGTAGGTCATCCCGCGCTGGCGCACGGCGGCGCTGATACGGGTGATCCACAGCGCGCGGAAGTTGCGCTTGCGGGTTTTACGGTCACGCGTGGCCCAGGTTTGCGCCTTGAAGATGGCGTCCTTGGCGTAGCGGTAGAGGCGGGAACGGCTTCCGTAGAAACCCTTCGCCTTTTTGAGGATGCGCTTGCGGCGTTTACGGCTCGCGGGCGCGTTGGTGGCTCTTGGCATTTTCTGTGTTTTTTCGAGCGGGCTGTTGTTCCTGTGTTCCGCGCCGTCTCACCCGTTCAAAGACCTCCAGCGGAGATCAGGCGGCGGCGGAATTGGCCGGTAATTCGGCCTTCGGGGTTTCTCAATGCGCGAATGGCATGCACGCCATCAAACGCGGGACATCCACTTCGGCGACCGTAGCCACCTTGCGGAGGTTGCGCTTGCGCTTGCGGTTCTTGCACTCAGCAAGGTGCCGGCGACCCTGCTTGCGACGCAGAATCTTTCCAGTACCCGTGATCTTGAACCGCTTAGAGACGCCCTTACGCGTCTTACTTCTAGCAACTTTCTTTCTCATAAGAGGGGGCGAAGGTGCCAGACTTCACCCGGTCGGCAAGTGCTTTTTTGCTGTTCCTTAAGCAGCCCGTATATTTCTCCAGGACGCTGAACAACAACCACTTCGGGCGATGGGCTGTCTCACCGCGCCTTCATTTTGAGAGATCTTTCTTCGGGGCAGGCATGAAGGGACGCACCCGCTCCGCGAGAATTTTGTAGCCGGCGTCGTTAAAGTGCAGGCCGTCCGCGATGAACAGGTCCGCCCGCGGCTTCCCGTCCGGACCCACCGTACTGTCCGCAGTGTCCACCACCTTCAGTTTCGGATTCTTCGCGGTGTAGTCTTTGATCAGGGCCATCAGTTCGTTGCCCTTATCCACTTCCTTGATGCGCTGAATGGTGGGAGACAGCCCAAGGTAAACAATTTCCGTTTCCGGCAGTTTTCCCCAGACCGTTTCCGTGAACTTCTTATAGTCCTCGAAGACCTGCGCAGGGCTTTTCCCGTTGTGAATGTCATTCGTGCCCGAACGGAAATAGATAATCCGGGGAGCGACGGGAAAAACGAGCCGGTCGGCGAAATGAGTGGCATCTGCGATTTCCGACCCGCCAAATCCATGGTTGATCACCTTGTGCTCCGGAAAGTCCTTTGCGAGCGACTTCCACATCCGGATAGTAGAGGAGCCGATGAAAAGAAGCTCGCCCTTCGGTGGGGGATTCTTCGCGTCCGCTGCCTCGATCCCGGCGATTTCCTTTTCCCATTTGGCGAACGGGTCTGCCGGTTTTGCCGCAGGAGCCGGTTTTCCTTCCTCACCCCGCGTTTGCAGCGTAAGTATGCATGAAGCCCCGGCCAGGGCCAAAACCCGAAATGACAGCATCCACAGTTGTTTCATAAATTCACCCGATCAGACACACCCGGGCTCTTGTCGAGTCCGCCTGTGCGTGTGTCATTGATTCTCAAAACACCCCTCCCCATGATTCTGCGTTCCCTGCTTACTCTCCTCCTCTTCGCTTTCGGCGGTCCCGCCGTGTGCCGTGCCGGCCTCACTGTGAGTGAGCGTCTCCGCTGCGGACACTATCAGGAAATCCTGCAGGATGCGAAACAGGCGCATGATGGCGAATGGGCGTTCGCCCGGTACTTCCTGCGTCCCGACAAAGCGACTTACGAGGCGGCTTTCAAAGCCCACCAGTCCGGCGATCGTCTCGGCAGATTCATCGTGTTGCGGTGCCACCGGGACGGTGCCGGTGTGAAGCAGGACCCTGCGGTCATCCGGCAATTGAACAAAGACCTGCGGAATGAGCTGAGCAAAATGGACAAGTTGCCGCCCGCCGGCTCATACATCCTCAGCTTTCTCAGTCAGTCGGATACGCCGGATCGTGCGGAGATCGGTAGGTTCCCTGGCAAAGGTGAGGCCCCGGACGTGGCGGGAAAACCGGCGCGGGATCACCTGCTCGCGGCTGCGGAGGGAGGCTTTGCCCAGGCGATGGCGGATGCCGGCGGGCTGCTCCGCGTCGAAAATCCGGAGAAGGCTCTCCCATGGTATTTGAAGGCCGCCAACCTCGGCCTGGCGGAGGGGATGAACGTCGCCGGTTATCTGATGGCGGAGGGAAAAGGCGTCGAAAAAAATGAAAAGGAGTCTCTGAGATGGCTGCGCCAGGCTGCCACGCTGGGCGATGTCGATGCCATGATCAATCTCACCGCCATGTATGAACTGCTCCACTTTCCTGGACTCACGGAGACGGAGGCGGTGACGTGGATCAACAAGGCCGGAGCCTCGGGTCATCCGCTGGGACTTGTTGAAAAAGGAGCGGCGCTCCTGCGCGGGCTCCCGGGTCTCAAGGCGGACAAGGCGGCAGGCATGGCCGAACTGCAAAAGGCGGCCGCCACCGGCTACTCATTCGCGCTGGGCCGGATCGCGTGGCTTTTCAGCGAAGGGAAAGACATAGAGATAAATCTAAAGAAGGCCGCTGAATTTGGCAAAGCTGCCTGGTCCCAGG
>DATAIE010000346.1:0-2351 GCA_036262875.1 Verrucomicrobiales bacterium | reverse complement strand
ACTTTTGAACAGGCGAATCTTGACTACTCAAAACACTTTGGAGGCGTCTTCGCGCGGATGGGCGATACCGATACGGCAAAGCTCATGGAGAGGATCTACGAAGATGAAATCGGCCATGTCGGCTGCGGTCTGCGCTGGTTCCGAAAGTGGAAACAGGCCGGTGAAAGCGACTGGGAGGCCTGGCGAAAAGTGCTGCGCTTTCCCATGAGCCCGGCCCGTGCCCGCGGCAATGTGCCCTTCAACGTCGAAGGCCGGCGCCGTGCAGGACTCGATGGGGACTTTATCAATTCGCTGGAGCTTTTCGCCCAGAGCCGCGGGCGTACGCCCGGAGTGTATCTTTTCAATCCCTGTGCCGAACGCTGCGCGCTGGCTCGCGATCCCGATGCGCTGCGTGCGGATCCCACGACGGCGGCGCTGGGACGCGATTTGGATTTGTTGCCGCTTCTACTCTGTCATGAAGAGGACGTGGTGCTGGTGCAGCGCCGGCCAGCGGAAGCGCATCTCCGCTCCCTTAAGGACGCGGGACTGCATCCCGCGGATTTTGAAGTGCTGGACGCCTCTGGTGATCTTGCACCCGGCAGTTTGTTGCGCTCGCGAAAAATCAGCGCATTGCGCCCATGGGGGTGGAGTGCCGATTCCGCCGCCGTGCTCCGGCCGCTCGCCGGCCAGGCCCGGCAGGAGATTCCATGGAATGAAACGGTGCGGTCACTGTATGCGAAGACCTCCGCCGCTGCGCTGCTTGCCGGACTCCACGCCGAAATGCCCGAAGCTGCCACACTCGCCGGCTTGAGTGCCGGCACGGTGGACGATGCGCTCTCCGCCATCGCCCGCTGGCAGGAAGACGGCTATCCATCTGTCGTTCTCAAAGCCCCGTGGGGACTCGCCGGACGCAGCCTCCTGCGGATCAACGAACCCGCCGCCCGCGTTGCCGCATCCCGGCAGGCGGCATGGATCGAACGCACCCTAACTGAGCAGGGGGCGGTCGTCATCGAGCCGTGGCTGGACCGCGTGGCGGATTTTTCCATTCACTATGATGTGACCTCCGGCCATCCGCCAAAACTCCGCGGCATGGTGCGTCTGCACAACGACAGCGGCGGACGTTTCATCGCCTGCAGCGCCGGACGCATGTTCAGCCGCCTGCTTCCGCCGGAGGCCGCCCGTGTATTCCATGAGATGCGCGCCCACGACTTTTACGAACATCACCTTCCGGGCCACCTTGCCCGCCTCATTGGCGACAGCGGCTTTCGCGGCTGGCTCGGCATCGACGCCTTCTTCCATCGCGATGCCTCCGGTGCCATTCGCCTGCGACCTGTCGTCGAGATCAATCCCCGCTGCACCATGGGGCGGGTCACGCTGGAATCCCGCCGCTTCGTCTCGCCGGAATCCTCCGTTACCTGGCGTATCTTTTATCAGCGGCATGTCAAAGAAGCCGGCTGCCACAGTCTCACGGAATTCGCCTCCCGCCTCCGCGCCGTCCACCCCATCGTCCGGGAAGGCTCCCGGCTTCTCTCCGGTGCAGTCTGCCTCAACGACCCCGCCACCGCCGGCTCATTCCTCGGCGTTCTCTTCGCGGGAAACGCCGCCGGCCAGGCGATTCATACACCCCTTGCGCCTCCCTGAGTCGAGTGCCAGTCTCCTTCGCGCGCGCTGTTAGCTCAGCGGTTAGAGCAGGGGACTCATAATCCCTTGGTCGCAGGTTCGAATCCTGCACGGCGCACCATGGATTGAGGGCTCACGGAAGCGCCGCGGATCAAACGGGGATACAAAACATCCGCCGTCGTCTCCTTCACTCCACAGGCTCGCGGCTTCGTCCGGTGGAGGCGGCGCGAGTGCGGAAGAAGTCGGGTCTCTCCGCACTCTCACGAGTGCGGCTCGTTGAAGCGTTGAAAGGAGGGCGGTGTGCTCAGCACTTTCACGATTGGGGCAGACCGATGTCCCGGGAAAATGCCGTTACCGGTCTCGACACAGGTTCGTTTTCTGTTAGGAGGCGGCCATGGAAGGGTATAGCAGAAATATAATTTCTATAATAAATAGATTTATTATATCAACTGAACCGGGGCGGCCGGTATGGTTTTTTTGAGTACAGCATTCCAACTGGAAGTGCCATCAAGAAAACAATTGCCATCGCTACTACGAACGTAGTAGATGGCGCTAAATTTTAGATAAACGCCAAATGAAGATGGTAATTCTTACAAATGTGCAGCCCCGCTGCCACGCCCGCGGACCGCCGAAACGGCCTGCAATGCAGGTGAATCCGGCTTTCCTCAGCCGGTGACGATGAATATCACCTGATCCTCCGCAAGCGGAGAACCAACAAAGACCTAACGACCAGAAAATTTAAAAAGGAGCCA
>DATAIE010000345.1:0-1532 GCA_036262875.1 Verrucomicrobiales bacterium | reverse complement strand
CTCATGATCTGGACGCGGCAGTTGGCGACGCTCATCGATTCCGGCCTGCCGCTGCTGCGCGGGCTGAACGTGCTGTCCAATCAGGAGCCGAATCCCGTGCTCAAGAGCACGGTGCTGCAACTGGCGGACTCCGTGCAAACGGGCTCCACTTTTTCCGAGAGCCTTTCTCAGCACCCCAAGGTGTTCAACAAGCTGTATGTGAACATGGTCAAGGCGGGAGAGCTCGGCGGTGTGCTCGAACTCGTCCTCAACCGTCTGGCCGAGTATCAGGAAAAGGCCCAGAAGCTGAAGAACAAGATCGTTTCGGCGATGGTTTATCCCACCATCGTTATCTTCATCGCCGTGGCGATCGTGGTCTTCCTGCTGACCTACATCGTTCCTCAGTTCAACGAAATCTTCGATAACATGGTGGAGGGCGGCCGGAGCCAGATGCCGGCCCTTACCCGGGCGGTCATTGGTGCCAGTGACTTCCTGATCGGATACTGGTACGTCTTTGTGGGCCTGGCCGTCATGGCCGTCATGGGCTTCAAGGCGTGGAGTTCCACCAAGGGGGGACGCAAAGCTCTGGACCGCCTGAAACTGAAGTCCCCGCTGTTCGGGCCGGTCATTCTCAAGAGCTCGGTGGCCCGCTTCACCCGCACGCTCGGCACGCTGGTCACCTCCGGGGTGCCGATTCTCCAGGCTCTCAATATTACCCGCGATACCGCCGGCAACCACGTGGTAGCCGAATCGATCATGAGAGTGCACGATGCGGTGAAAGAGGGCGAATCCATGGTGAATCCTCTCGACGCCAGCAAGATTTTTCCGCCCATGGTGATCAGTATGGTCGAAGTGGGTGAGGAAACCGGGCAGCTCCCCGAAATGCTTTTGAAGATCGCGGACGTTTACGACGACGAAGTGGACAACGCGGTCAGCGCGCTCACTTCTCTGCTTGAACCGATTATGATCGTCGTTCTCGCCGTGATCGTGGCTGTCATCGTGCTGGCCTTGTTCCAGCCGCTCCTCTCCGTTATCACCAACTTTAAGGGCTAAGGATCGAGGATTTCAGGAAAAAACGAGGTCAAGACTTGACCTTACATTGTAAATACGGAATAATTGCGATGCCTTGCAGCACTTAACTGCAACGCCGTCCCCCTTAACCCCATCCCGCCCTATGAAGAGTCACGTCCAAAGCCGCCGCGCGGCATTCACACTCATCGAGGTACTTACGGTGATCGCCATCATTGCGATGCTGGCGGCCATGGGATTTGCCGGCCTGCGATTTGCCCAAAACAAGAGCCGCGAGAAAGAAACGGTCAACCTTCTTGCCGACATCGGCAAATCCATTGAGGAATACCGCCAGGAACGGGGTAACTATCCGCGCCCGGCCAACCCGGAGGAGGAAACCTCCATCGACAGCAAATCCTACGGTGTGGGGGGGGCAAAAATGCTCTATCAGGTATTGTCCGGTGATGGAACGGATGCGATCAAAGGCGGTTCCAAACTGCCCACGGGAAACCAAGCGTCCGCAGAGGATCCAAAGGAGCCTGGCG
>DATAIE010000344.1:0-4291 GCA_036262875.1 Verrucomicrobiales bacterium | reverse complement strand
GATCCTGAGATCGAGCTTTGAGGAGGGGCTGCTTTCCTTGAAGGTTTTCAAACGGTCGCCGAGTTCCGTCACAGGCACCTCCACATCGGCAAGATAGCATTTTTCCTCTTTGGTGACCGTGAGACTCGTGCGGGCCACCGTGTCGGTGCCCAGATTCAAGGCCTCGCTCACGGGAATGGACACATTCAGCACCGAGCGGGCGGCGGCTCCCGGAGCGCCTGCTTTCCGCGGAGTGGCGAACGTGGTGTTCACGACCAAAAAGATCAGCAGAATGATGAGAATATCGATCATGCTGATGATCTGCAGGATCGGTGTGCGGCGCTTCTTCTGATAAAAGTTCATGGCGGTTTTCGGTCTAGCGGGCCGGGGCTGGAGTCTGCCACACGGCATCCAGGGCGTTGTTGACCAGTGATCCCATGCGCAGAGCGAAGTGCTCCACTCTCCGGGAAAAGATCACTTGAGCGATGAGCGCCGGCACGGCAACGGCCAGCCCGGCGATCGTGGTGTTCATGGCCTCCGCGATGCCCGCGGCGATTTGCTGGGCAGCGGCGGCGTTTCGTTCCTCACCGAAGTTTGAGAAAATGCGCACCAGACCGCTCACGGTTCCGATGAGGCCCAGCATGGGCGCGATGGTGAAGATGATTTCCATCACAGCGATGCCCCGTTCCAGCCCGGCCACTTCTTCACGTCCGGTAGCCTCTGCTGCGCGGGACGCCGCCGCCTGATCCGGATGCCGCGTCAGCAGAGCGGAGCGGCAAATCAGGGCGAGACTCGAACTGTCGTGCATGATGGCCTGCTGCAGCGTGCCGAATTTGCCGGAGGAAACCAACTGACCGGCCTCCCGGAGCCGGGCGCTCAAATCAGCGGGCATGATGCGGTCGATTTTCAAATCCACCGACTTCCAAACGATGACGGCGATCAAAATGAGCGAACACACCACGAGAGGCAGCATGAACCATCCACCGATGACGAAAAAGTTCCAGACTTTGGAAAGTGATACGGAAAAATTCTCGGCGAAGCCGGCGGCAACGGTCATGGGAGTCGGTAAAAGCTGAAGGTACAATGGATCTTTCCTCCGGAGATGGGATCGCGCAACTCACGGAGCATTTCTTCGGGAGGGGGAGGCAGTTTGACCTTGATGATGGCCGTCAGGCAAACGTCTTCGAGCACCGCGTTGGCCTTTCCGCCATCCACCAGCTTCACGTTGCTCACAGTCCCCTTGGCATCGATGTCGTATTCCACCTCGACGACGCCGTTTCCGGCGAGGCCGTGGACCCCGGCCAGTTTGGCACTCCACATCGCCCCCACCCGTTCCTTGATGATATTGTGATAGCGGCCCTCCGCAGTGCCCTTGGCATCCTCGGAAGCCTCATCCGAGCGCAGCGCCACTCCGCCGGTAGACTTGGACTTCAATGAACTGAGCGAGGGCTTCGCTGGATTCCCCGGTTTTGTGGAAGGAGCTACCGGGTCCATGGGCCGCGTCCTTTTAACGGGAGGCCGGGGTGTCTTCGAAAGCGGGATGGGATCCGGAGGCCGGTCACGCAGTTCCAGAGGATCGCGCGTTTTCTCCTGAGGTTTCTCCGCCGGGGCAGGGGCCAGCGGGTCCGTCGTTTTGACAGGGTTTTGCGGCTCCGGGGGACGCTCCTGCGCAGCAGGCGGTGTCGGGGGCGGTGCCGGAGGAGGTTCCTCCACGGGCTCGGGAGGGGATGGCTCCGCCGGCCTGGCAGGTTCGGTCGGAGGAGGCGGGGCCGGCTGTTCGCCCCCCGCGACGTAGCTCCGGGTGTTCAGCGAAAAAACCGGGATATCGCTTCCCTCCTGACTGATGCGATTTGGGTCGCTGCCGGCAGTGGGGGCCGCGGTAGAGGCGGCTCGCATGTCCTGCGCCGAGATCAGGGCGGTGGCTTCATTCAACGGTGCCTGCACCTTTTGGCTGCCATCTGCATAAATGAAACGCGTGCTTTTCGCCGGGCCGGTGAGGTCCGGTTCCACCGGCAGAGCCTTCAGCGGTTTACCCGCCTCTCCTGCGTCAGACCGGACAATGGTAACGGCCACTTCCGGTTCTGATGCCGCGGCCTCTTTTTCACTCACATCCTCCGGAATCGGCTTGCGGGTGTAGAGGTCAATCTTTGCGACGGCATCATCGGAGTCTGTGGCCTCATTGAGGAGCAGCACGGAAAGAACGTGTGTGCCAGGCGGCAGCACCTTGGCCACGGTACCGAGCACCTTGCTCCGCACCGGCTGCGGATCGCCGGCTTCATCCCCGAACGAGCATTCATGAGAGGGCACGTTCAGTTGCGTATCCCACGATGGCTCCGGGGGGATGTCGCCCGGCAGTCCGTCATGATCTGCATACGCACCGTCGATCCACGCGATAAATCCGTCGTCATAGTCAATATCCAGCACCGCCTCATGATCGGCGGGAATACTGGAACTCACCGTGAAAGTCTTGCGCAGATAGACAACGCGGTAACCGCTGCCTGCCGTGCCGTTTCCCCGCATGTCGGTAAGCACGGTACCAGGCGATCCATTGCCGTATCCAATCCAGCCGCGTCCTTCGAGCCATGAAGCGTCCAGCGCCTCATCGGCGGCGGTTTTCCAGTCTGCCTGAGGCTCGCTCGTTCCCTTGCGGTATTTCCATTTGTCGTCGTGGCAGACGAGAAGCGATGCCGGCCGCTTCCTGGCACGCTCCGGCAGCACCGCCATGAGCCATGCCGCTCCCAGCAGCACCACTCCGTGCAGCCCCAGAGAGGCGGCAATGGTGAAGCCAAGCGTGCGGGTGGACCGTTTCATCACCTCATATGTGTTCGTTTCCGGGGCCGTCGCAACCGGCAGGGGGAAAAAGAATCAGGCGAAAGAGGGGACCCCTTTCGCCTGATTCCCGTTTTTGGGCAATCCCTGGCCGGGCTCAGTTTGGCTGATAACGCCGCACGTTCGACGTAAAGGGATCGATTTGCAGAGTGATGAAATCGTTGGGCTTGATGGCCATGGGATCCGGGGCCTTTTGGTATTCCGTCTCCGTCACGAGGGTGATGTACCACTGTTTGGCTCCCGTCCGGTCGAGATTCGTTTCTCCTTCCGGATTGATGATGAAGGAATAGTATTTCGCTTCCGTGTCCTTCTCCGCGGGAACGAGTCCCCGCACCCGCTCGCGGTCGTTGTGCATTTTTTCATCCATCACCAGCGGAGACCATTCCTTGGCTTCCACCAGAACCACACCCTGCGGAATGAACTTCACCTTTTCAAAAAGCGGAACCGGGATGCGGTCCGCGGTGTAATCCGAGGGGTTGTTCCGGTCCTGGAGAAGGCGAAAACACTGATAAGCCGAAAAGCGCTCTTCGTTTCTCGCGTCCGGGTTGCGGTACTTGTAAAAGCGCACCTCGACCGGCACGCTTTCCTTGATGGCCGTCTGCCGGGCCAGACCGATATCCTGGATAATCTGGTCGGCGGTGCCGGTCAGTTTACTCCCTTTCAACACGTCCTTGAGACCAGGCACCGTGAAGAAGAGAAGCATCGCAATGATCGCGAGCACGATCAGAATTTCCACCAGAGTAAAAGCCCGGCGGCGGCTGTAGCGGGGAAGGGACAAAAGAGGTTTCATGACAGTGAAAAGTAGAGGTTATGCAGGGCTGTCATTCATTCTAATCCGCCACCCATTTCGATTCACGAATCCGCATGGAGGTGTTGAAGATGCGGTAATCGAGTTTTTTGGACTTGAGCACTGCTTCCACGGATTGCAGGTCTTTGCGGAAGTCCTTGAATTTCCTGAAGAGATCCTTGTCGATAAGCTTCGGATCATCCTCCGCGCTCTTGATGCCCTCGCGGTTCACGAAAGCGTTGAAGGAGGTCTCGTCCACCGCAATGAAGGTGATGTCGATCACCGGCGGCAGTTGATGCCGCGAGCGGTCTGCGAGCTTTGAGGCGCCGCCCCACTGAAACCGCCGGCTGTCAAAAACGTAGTCCGGCGCCAGTTCCTCTTTGCCGGTGTTGTTTTTCTCGTCCGGCTCACGGGGATGGAAAACCATGCCGATGATATTCTCCGCCACCACGCGAGTCGTCCGGAAGAAGCCGTCTGCGTCGCGGTCCGTGAGCGAGGTGTTCCAGTCGGAATTCACACTGTAGTTGCCCTGCGTGAACCACTCATAGATCTTTTCCTTGCTCCCGCCTTTGTCCAGGTCGCGCAGGTGGAGCTTATAGACCTGGAAGTATTCCGTCGGCTGACGGAACTCCATGAGCCGGTAGCGGGGACGCGGTTTCGGAGAGTTGTCGAGCTTGTTGAGGAACTGCGGCCGGT
>DATAIE010000343.1:0-1565 GCA_036262875.1 Verrucomicrobiales bacterium | reverse complement strand
ATGGTGAAAGTGAACCGGCTGTTCAGAAGCGTCAGGGCGTTCAGCGGAGTGGTAGTGGCGGAGCGCACCGGTGTGCTGACAGAGGCGTCCGGACAGTCGAAGGCATTCAACAGCGGCTGCGAAGCGCCGCGGGCCCACATGCGGTAAATGGAGCGCCGGTTTACCTCAGCGCTGTCACGGTCCTCCGGATGATAGTGCATGGTGTTGAATTTGTTCTCCATGCGAAAGTCCTGAAACGGCGGACCGCCCGGAGAGGAATTGAGAACGCCGGCCGCAGCGAGGATGGCGTCGCGCAGTTCCTCCGCCGTGAGACGACGCCGGTCCATGCGGGCATAGTGAGCGGTAGAACCGGTGCCGGCGGAGGATCGCCGCCAGGCAGCGGACGTCAGGATCAGACGGTGCAGTTTTTTCAGAGACCATCCGTGATCGCGAAACCACACGGCCAGCCAGTCGAGCAGTTCCGGATGCGAAGGATGGCCGCCGTTCTTTCCGAGATCGCTGGGTGTGGCGACGAGACCGCGGCCAAAATGCCAGTACCAGACGCGGTTCACGATGGTGCGGGCAAAAAGCGGATTGTCAGGATTCGCGATCCACTGCGCCAGAGCGCGACGCCGGTCCGCCTCGGGCGCGTTCTCCGGCAGTTTGAAATCCGCGGGCACACCCGCCAGCGCCGCGATCCCGCCGGGCCGCACGGCCTCACCCGGTTTCAGAGGGCTGCCGCGATCAAGCAGATGGACCACCGGTGCCTCCTTCGGCAGCACGGTAAAGACAGCCCCCTTTCCACCGGGCAGGTCCCGGTTGCCCCGGTCCACACCGGCGAAGCAGGAGGCGAGTTGATAATATTCCCGGGCACTGACGGGATCGAATTTGTGATCGTGACAGCGGGCGCAGTGCAGCGTCAATCCGAGGAATACCTGCCCGGTGGTGCCGACGATATCCTCCAGCTCATCCTGACGCATCACATTGCGCAGGTTTTCGCTCTGTGTTATCCTGTTAGTATCATCGTAGGGGCCGCACACGAGAAACGAGGCCGCCGTGACGCTGTCCGCACGGTCCGGCTCCAGCACATCACCGGCAATCTGTTTGAGCGCGAAGTCCCGATAGGAAATATCCGCATTCAGCGCCCGGATCACCCAGTCCCGATACCGCCAGGCCTCAGGACGCGGTTTATCGAATTCGAAGCCGTCACTCTCACCGTAGCGCGCAATATCGAGCCAGTGCCGCGCCCATTTTTCGCCATAGCCCGGCGATGCCAGAAGCCGTTCCACCTCCATTTCATAGGCATCCGTTTCCGTCGACTTCTCAAACGCCGCCAGCTCATCCGGCGAAGGCGGCAGACCCGTCAGATCGAATGAAGCCCGTCTCAACAGAACCTCCCTTGGAGCCTCCTGCGAAAAAGTCTCGCGGCCGGGATGAAAACGGGCCGCGAGAAAGGCGTCCAGTTCATTGCGTCCGCCGGCGAGCATCAGAGGCGCCGCTACCGTCTTCAGCGGTTGGAGAGACCACCACTGCGGGTCCGGCTTTTCCGCAGGCTTCCCCTCCACACGCTGCCCTGCAATGAACAG
>DATAIE010000342.1:0-3891 GCA_036262875.1 Verrucomicrobiales bacterium | reverse complement strand
CCAACACGCATTCGGCTGCCGGTGAATCATCAGACGCGCATGACGGAGAATGCTCTGGAATTCACGGCTCTGGTGCCAACCGATATCGATGAAGCGGAACGGGAGCGCGTTGATTTTCTCTATTCGGTCATCGAAGCGGGACAGGAACCGCTTCCCATCAAGGATTTCCAAATGGAGGTCTCGGGCTTCGCCGCCAACGAATGGCTGCGATCGCTGGACCCCTTGCATATGCCGGTGAGAGAGTTGGCCTACGTCAAATACACGCCGCGTTTCACGGCCGGTGCCGTGAAGACCCCAGCGGCCTCACCGGTAATGCAGCCTGCGTGATTTCGTTGCAATGTGCATCCCGCAAGGACCATCCAAGTCCGGCGGGGGCGGAAAGGGTGTGGCATGGCTTATGCCGGAAAGGAATCACCTGCCCCAGGATAAACCTAAACGATTGATTCCATGAAGGATACCACCGACCCCACCCGGCACCAGGATCGCCCCGCCTCTCTTTACGATTATGATGAGGATTTTTGGAAGAAACGGTTCACCTCGGAGCCGGCGGCGAGGGAGGGGGATACCTATGAAGACTTTGAGCCGGCGTACCGTTTTGGATTGCTGCTGCGGACCGAGTTTCATGAATTCGATCCCGACGAACCGGAGATCCGGAAACGCTGGGAATCGCTGAAGGGGGCCTCACGGCTCGACTGGGACCGGGCGCGGGAGCCGGTGCGGATTGCCTGGTATCAGGACCGGGAGTTCGCAGAATCGAAGCCGGAGGAGATGTTTTCGATGGGCGGAAAGAAATGAGATGCCGCCGTCGCGCGAAACCCCGTGTTTGTTAGTAATATGAGTGCGAGTTCCCTTTTGTCGCCGCCTTTTCCGGAACAGCATCTTGAGAGTCCGGGTCTCGAATCGCTGCTCGAGCCACGGCCCCTTTACAAAGCTCAGGGATATCGGGCGGCGGGCAAGCTGCAAAACAAAGCCGCGCTGATTACGGGAGGCGACTCGGGAATCGGACGGGCCGTGGCAGTGCTTTATGCCAGGGAGGGGGCCGACATCGTAATCAACTATCTGCCCTCGGAGCAGAGCGACGCGGAGGAAACCCAGCGGGCAGTAGAGGCGGAGGGGCACGTCTGTCTGCTGGTGCCTGGCGATCTAACAGAGCCGGGGGCCTGCGAGTCGCTGGTCGCCAAAACGGTGGAGGCGTTCGAAGGGCTCGATATCCTCGTGTCCAATGCCGCGCACCAGAATCGAAAGACCTCGCTCCGCGAAGTGACGGATGAAGAGTTCGACACGACGTTTCAAACAAACGTGTATGCTCTCTTCCGGCTGTGCCGGGCGGCCCTGCGGTATCTGAAACCCGGAGGCGCCATCATCGCCACCAGTTCTGAAACGGGATTGTTAGGATCGGCAAAGCTGCCGGATTACTCCGCCACCAAGGGTGCGATCAATGCCTTCGTGAAGGCGCTGGCACAGAACCTTGTGAAACAGCGCATCCGGGTCAATGCCGTCGCCCCCGGCCCGGTATGGACTCCGCTGAACCCTGCGGATGAGGGACTGCCGCCGGAAAAGGTGGCTCGATTTGGAGCCGACTCCCCCATGGGGCGGCCGGCACAGCCGGAGGAGATCGCCCCGGCTTATGTGTTTTTGGCATCAGAGGCGGACTCGTCCTACATCACGGGCATTGTGCTCGAGGTGATGGGAGGAGAGACGACGGGTTAGTGCCCCGCCGAAGCAGTGGCTCCCTGGGAGGTGAGGGTCCGCTCTCCGCTCCACGGGCTGGGAACGAAGCTTTCGATTTCCGCGTACGGCCCGGCTTCACGGTGACGGCGCCATGAGACGTGGACAATTGCGGGCCGCCATCCGGGGTCATGGGACCGGCGGGCAAAGGCGCGTGCGGCGTCGCTGTCCGGCTTAAGACAAAAGACCCATTCCCTGTCTCCCGGCTGGGGGAAGGCGGAGCGAACGTCCACGAGGCGGAACGCCGCGAGGTCCGGACGCTGGGCGCGGGTCTCGCGTTCGCCTTCGGGCGCAGCAGGGCAGACTTCGACATAGAGAGTGGCCTCGCCTTCGCCGGGAGTGGCGGTGAACTTCTGGAACAGCCCGGCGCTTTGCTGCGTGATGGCTCCGGCGTGGAGGCGGGGGCCGCTTTCAGTTTGCTCCACGAGGAAGACGGGTCCCGGTTTTTCGGCGGGCTTCACGACGACCAGGAAACGGTCTGTTCCCGGCATGCGCCGGGTGGACTGGACGGAAAAAGCGCCGGCAACGGGCGGCGAGGAAAAAGGAGGAAAGGATGGAGACGCCATGCCGTCCGGCGGCGGGAGGAGATGAGAGGCGGCGGCCTGCTCGGAGGCCGCGCCGAGATAGCGGTCCACCTCAGCGCGTGCCACTTCTCCGGCTTCGATGCGCAGGAATTCGATGACATCCGTCTGGTGGGCGACGAGTTCATTGAGGTTCGAGGGCAGGCCGGGGACGGATTTGCTCTGCGCCGGAACGGTGAAACGCAATGCGGCACCCGTGGCGAGGAGAGACCCGGCAAACACCGCGACGATCGCGACATCCAGCCAGCGTTTCCAACCGCGCCGGCGGAACGGGGGGCCGGCCCGCCGTTCAGCGGGATGCGATGCCGCAGGGGAGGGGAGGGCAAAGATTCCACGGTCCTTCGCCGGAGCGGTGTGAAAGGCGCGGGACGGGGCGGCGGGAGCAGTCAGAGGTTCGAGGACGGGAGCGGCAGGAGCCGCTGCAGCCGGAGGGCTGAGGTCGGGAGGGGGGGAGAGTGGAGAAGGAACCGGCAACGGTGCGGCGGCGACCAGTGCGGCAGGTTCCACGATCGCCAGAGGGGGCGGGACGCCACGGCGGGGCGGCGGTTTCGATAACAACTGCGCGGCATTTTGCGAAACGGATGGAGCCGCCGGACTGACCGTTACAGAGAGCCGGTGGGGAGCCTCAATTTCGCCCGCACAGACGGGGCAGGGACCGCGCACTCCCGCGAGAACCTCCGGCACTTCCAGGCATGCTCCGCAATGACGGCAACCGAATCTCAAAGGACCGGATGAATGCAGATCAGGCGGAGTGGAAGTCATGCAGGTCGGAATGCAGGCACAGGAACGCCGGCCACCATGGACCGCGCCGCTCACTCTGCAAGTCTGGCGAGAAATCAATTACGATTTCCGGGTCACCAGCGCTGGAGGCGGCGACCTTTTCAACCCGGCGAGTACAAAAAAGTGCTCCAGAAGCAACCCGGCGAGCGGACTTCTGGAGCACGAAGACTTATTTGGGCGAGCCCCAATCCTACCGCAGAGCGTCGCTCACGACAGGGGAGACATTTCCCATACGGATTTCGCTGAGCGAAATGAAGTCCTTTTCGAGAGACTTCACCTTCCGGTTGAGGGATTCGAGTTTGCCCACCAGTTCGTCCTGCAGGGTGGACAATTCTTTGGTGCGGGCGGTGAGTGCTTTTTGCTCGGCGGCAAGGGCATCACGCTCCACCTTCAGCTTTTCCATCGCTCCTTTTTGCTCTTTGTTCTCGCCGGAGAGGGACTTCAGGCGCTCGTTGAGTTCGTTGATCTTCTTCTCCAGGGCTTCGCGGGTGTTCATGAGCTCGCCCTTCTCCTTGGCGAGCGAGTTCGTCATGTCCTGCTGAGCGGCATAGGCCTTGTTGAGTTCCTCGAGGCCTTTCTTGAGTTCACTGATTTCGCTGGTGCGGGCGGTAATCGAGGCGGCGAGTTCCGCTTTTTCCTTCTCCAGAGCAGAGACATTCGTTTTCAGGCCGGTCGTGCTGGTGGACATGGCGGCGAGCTCTGTTTTGAGAGTGGTCTCGCGGGCGGTGGCGTCTGCGATTTGCTTCGTTTTGGTTTCGAGCGCAGCGCCGAGGTCGGCCTTTACCTTTTCGAGGCTGGCGAC
>DATAIE010000341.1:0-10578 GCA_036262875.1 Verrucomicrobiales bacterium | reverse complement strand
CCGCCACCTTCTTCAGCTCCTCCGCCAGCGCCTCGCGGTCCTCCCACGGCTTGCCGAGGTAGGTCAGCAGAGATTTGCCCTCCGTGGGATTCCACCGGACGTTCACCGTGCGCTGGTGGGCTTCCACCTTCAGCGGCCGCGCGTCAGGGGCGACGGGCAGCGTGATGGTTTTGTCCAGCTGCTCCACCTGTGCGGACGTGATACTCATGAAGAATATCAGAAGCACCAGGAGCACGTCGATCATCGGCGCGACCTGAAACTCCGGCTCTCCGCTTTCAATTGAACCACCGCCACTGGCCATGGGTTAATAGGGTAAAAGTTGGATAAACGGACCCCGGGCGAACTCAGCCTTGAGCGGGAGCTTCGGCTCCGGCGCCCTCCACCCACACGGGAGCGTTGGCATACAGTTCCTGGTCGCCCACGTGCACGCCTTCGGCGAGATGATACGGGAACTTGCGGAAGAGGTTGCCCACTTCGTTTTCCATTTCGTGAATCGCGCCCTGGAGGCGGTTGCGCAGGAAGTAGAAGCCCATGAACGCCGGAATCGCGACGAACAGACCGGACGCCGTGGCCACGAGCACCTCACCGATGTGTTCGGAAAGTTCACCGGTGTTTTGAGTGGCGCCGGCTCCCCCTTTGCCAAGGGATCCGAACGCCTTGATCATCCCGATCACCGTTCCCAGAAGTCCCACCATCGGCGTGCAAACACCGATAACGGAGAGATACGAAAGCCTCGTGGCCTGGCGGCTTTGTTCGCGCGACACCTCGGCGAGAATGCCGTCCTCCGTCGCGTCCTTGCCGTCGCCCACGTTGACGAGACCGGCACGGATCACGTTGTTGAAGCCGCAGGGATTGTCGGCGCATGCCTGATAGGCGCCCACATAGTCACCGGCGCGGAAGAAGTTCCGCATTTTCTCCAGTTCGGTCTCGGGCATCAAACGCTTCAGGCTGGAGCGCTGCGAACCGTCGATGATCAGCCACACCATGCCGATGGAGAATCCCGCCAGAAGGACCATCACCGGACCGCCCAGAACCAGCATGTCCCAGAGGGATTTTTCGCTGAAGTCTTTGTGTTCGGCAGCGGCGGCGAAGGGAGCCGAAGACAGCAGGAAGAGGGCGGCAACGGTAAGAGCGCGGGAAAAGCGGCGGACTTTCATAGTATCAAATCAATGGAGGTGGGATAAGAGGGTGGAATGTTTGAGGAGGATGTAATCGGGGAATCTGACGGGTGTCGATGTCTTATTTTTCTTTCGTTCCTTCGGCTTTCGCCGCGGCGGGAACCCCGCCCGTGAGGGCTTTGTCGACATCGGCTTTGTCCTTTTGGGCATTGGCGGCTTCCGGAGTGCCCTTGTAGCGTTCGATAATGAGAGCGAAGGCTTTGGAGGCATCCTGAAGACGTCCCACGTGCATCAGCGAGCGGGCGGCCCCCAGTTCTGCGATGGGCATCAGCGCCCCCTGCGAGCCGTAAAAAACAGGCACCTGCAGGTAGGCATCGAGGGCCTCCATGAAGTCACCGCGTTTGAACTTGATGTCACCGATGAGCAGGTGCAGGCGGCCCAGCGTGGCGGAGTCCTCCGTCGATTTCACGAGGCTGTCCGCTTTCTTGGCAGCCGGACCGGTCATGTCCTTCTGGAAGCTCTGCAGCGCGTCCATCATGCCGACTCCGGTTTGGAAGGCACTGCTCAGTCCGGGCATCGTCCTCAGTTCGGTGAGGATCTTGTCGGATTCGGCGAGGTTGTTTTTCCGGATATAACACTCGGTCACCAGCAGTGATGCCGGCACATACCAGGAGCCGGGTTTGTCCTTCCAGTTCTTATGGATTTCACGCACGGCGGAGGCCTTGGCCATCGCCTGGTCATACTTTTGGACGAGAATCAAATTGAGAGCCTCGTTCAACTCCTCCGGATAGGGCCAGTCCACCCGGGTGACGTTGGACGCGGGAGTGCTCGTCACCCCCGTGGTGCCGTTGGGCTGTACCACCTTGATTTGCAAATTGGAGCCGCTCAGAGTCACGTCGCTCCAGTCCACCGCCTTGTCCTGACCGAAGAAGAGCCGCTGGGCGGAGGCGGTCCCTGAGATGCCGCAAACGGCGAAGAGTATCAAACCTGTCTTTCTCATACCTGAATAATGGTTTCGATGGTTTCGTTCCTGGGCCGCCTTCAGCCCAGCTTCCGGTAGGCGGCTTTCAGAGCCTCGAAGTCAGGCAGACCCTTGAACTTCTCGGTGTTCTTTTCGTCCTGGGCTTCCTGGTATACCTTTTTGGCATCTTCAAATTTGCCGAGAGCCTCCTTCGTTTCCCCGGCGCGGAGGTACCCCTTGCATGCCCAGTTGGGGAATTTCTTGAATGAGATGTAGAGACGCTGGAACTCATTGTAGGCGTCGCCCAGGGACTTCTGCTTGAACTTGATCTCCCCGCGCAGCCAGGTGGCTTCCGCCTTCGCCTCCGGAGGATAGGACTTGTCGCCCACCACATCCTTCAGAGCCTTCTCGGCCTCCTCCAGCTTGTCTGTGTAAAACTGCACCCGGGCCTTTCCGAGGACGGCTTCCCCGTATTTGGACCCCGGATACTCGTCTGTGGCGAGCGTGTATTTCTTCAGCGCCACGGCGTAGTCCGGCTCTTTCGCAGCCATGGCGATATCACCGAGACCCACCGCCGCCCAGTCCAAAAAGAGGGATTTCGGGAACAGCAGCAGCAGGCGGTTGAAGCAGTTTGCGGCTCCTTCGTAATCCCCGTCCTTGAGATACTTCTCTCCGATCGTCGCCAGCATGGCGGAGCTGTAGTCGTCGATCTTGAATTCCGTCAGCAGCTGTTTCATGAGCTGGTCCGAGTGTTTCGGACTGTTGTCGACGATGTACTTCCCTTTGTCGTCTTTCTTGCGGGGAGCACGGCTTTCCAGATACCGGTAAAGCTCCACCTTCACATAGAGCAGACGCGCCTTGCCCACGCCGGTGAGCTGGCCGCCGGCCACCAGCAGCCGGTCGAGTTCCGCCTCCGCCGCCTTGCCCTGCTCGGCCACGCTCGGCGGATCAGGCCGTTTGGGCGGAGGGGGCGGTGTCGTCGTTGTGCCGGCGGGGGGAACCGGTGCCGGTGCGGGTTTCGGAGCCTTGTATTTCGGAATCGCGGTGATGGCCAGTTGCTGCATCAGTTCCTCCACGCCTTCTTTCTGTGGATTGTTGATGTTCTCCATCACCGTGGCCGCCAGATACTCGCGGGACTTCGCCTGCGAGGCGTCTTTCGCCTTCTGGCGGTCTTCCAGCAGTTTCTTGATCTGGGCGTCGATCTTCACCTTGTCAGCGTCGGAGGCCGCCATCTTCGACTTCTCGGCCTCCTCCAGTTCCTTGGCGTTCACGCTGTCGCTGGAGCGGACGATCGCTTTGCAAATTTCGCCGACGGCGGAGAGGGCGATCCGGTGATCCGGATAGTTCTTGCGGAACATTTCGTAGATCGAGCGCACATCCTCCCAGCGGCCCTGATTCTTCAGCAGCGGCGCGGCTTGGGTGAGACTGTACTCCGCCACCTGATCGGATTTCGCCTGCCTCACCGCCTCCACATAGGCATTGGCCGCATTCACATCCACCTGCGCGATCGTTAGCTTCTCGCTGTCGATCTCCTTCTGGGTCATTTCCTTGTAGGAATCGCCAATGAGAGCGTAGGCGTTCGACACGGAATCGGAGTTCGCGTGATTCTGAATGATGTCCTCACAGGCTTTGATGACGCGCATGAAGCTCGGGTCACCCTTCATCTTCTTGGCCTTCTTGGCCATCTCCTCGCCCTTCACGAGGAAGGCGAGACGGTACTTGGCATCCGGGATGTAGGCGCCGGTGGGATACTTCGCGATATACAACTCCAGCTCCTTCATCGCGCCGTTGTAGTCATTCTTGAAGAACCACGTCAGGCCGCGCATGTAGGACACCGCTTCCCGCATCGGATCATCCTCCGGCGTGGAGCCGAGGAATTTGTCCGCCGCGTCGCGGGCCTTGTCGAAATCGTACTGCTCCAGATAGTTCTGCACCTGCTGGGCAAGGAACGTCGTCTTGTTTGGCGAGTCCTTGATCAGATCCATCACCTCCTCGTAGGTCTGATTGATCTTCTCCGGATTCTTTGTGCGCGAGGCCAGCGTGACGAGCATCTCGGCGACCTGGGAGGACTCCGATTTGTCCTTGTAGTCCTTCAGGTATTTCCGGCACAGCTCCTGGGCCTTTTCGCTGATCTTCAGGTTGTCCTCGTCAGGGCCGGTGGGAGCGAGACTGAAATAGCAGTAGGCCAGTGCGTAGAGCACGCTCGGCGCATCCTCGAACGTCGGGAAGTTGTCGAGCACGTAATTGAACGCCAGCCTCGCCTCCCAGAAACGCTCCAGCGCGGCAAAACACCGCCCGATCCGGTAAAAGAGCACTGCATCGTAGTTCTTTTCCTTCTCGAGGCTTGCGATCATCGCCTTCGCCTGGGCCTGGAGATATTTCATCCGGTCCAGTTGCTGCATGTTTGCCGAGGCGCCCGGCATCCCGCGTCCGGTGCGGGGGGTCAGATAGGCAATGGTCCGGGTATAGTCGGCGTCGAGATCCTTCAGCGTGTCGACCACCTCTTTCTTCTTCCGGAGATTCTGAAACGCCGCCAGGGCCTGCTCCGGCTTGTCCGCTTGCATCAGCGCATCGGCCAGTTTCATCGCCGCAAAATTGATTTCGGAAATCACGACCCGTGAACCGGGCGTCATCTTCACTTTCTCCAGCATCGCCACGCCCTTCTCGGGTTTGTCCTCCTGATAAAGGTCCACCAGATAAAGCGCCGCCCGCACATCCGCCGCTGTCTTCAGTCCTGGAGCGAGGGCCGTTTCCAGAAGGATGATGGCTTGGTCCTTCTTTTGATCTTCCTTATAGGAGTCCGCCAGTTCGATCAGCGCCTCCTCTTTCACGGCAGGCACGTTGATCAGCGGCTTGTACTGTTTCACCGCGTCCGACCACTTTTTCTGCGCGCGGAAAATCCGGGCAATCGCCAGATTCACCTGCTGCACATTCGGGCCCGTGGGGAATTTCTGCGTGTATTCCGTAAATCTTTTGTACGCCTCGTCATAGTTCGGCAGGTTGTACATGCAGACACCGATGACGAAGTAGAGGGGCTCCAGCTTCTTCACATCGGCACCCGTCTTCAGCAAAACGTTCAACAGGCCGTTGTAATTGGCAGCCGCGTTGAGCCAGTCACCTTTGAAAAAGGCCTCGTCCGCTTTCGGGCCGAGTGCTTCCGCGTTACTGAGATCCACATCAGGGATCGCAGGCGCTTTCCCGTCTCCGGGCGGCTTCTCTGTCGTCTTTTCGTCTTTTTTATCCTCCTTCTTGGGGGGGGCCTGTGCGGGGGACAGAGCGAGCAGCGCGAGCAGACCCAGAGGAATGCAGAAGCGCAGTGGGAGAAGAAGGCGGGTTTTCACGGTGGGAAAACAGATTAGGGTTCGGCGCGGGGGAGCCGCGTTTATAGGGACTGGTCCGGTTTTGCAATAAGAATCTGGCTGCCAAAAATTGAGTAAGTCCGCCGAATCCGCGGCCTCTCTCTCAATAACAGCAGTACCTGATACTAATGCGACACTAGGGGAATGCCTAATACATACGCGCCACGGCACCTCCTGCCTGGGCGAAAATTTTAAACTTCTTCGTTTTAGTGGTTTCCCTCCGCTCCTGCCCCGTAAATCAAACCGTTTTCTCCTGCACCGGCACCCCCGCTGCCTCGCCGGTGGCTCCGGCGCCGGCCGTCGGAGCTTCATTTCCGTTTGCCTGCATCGTGGCCGACTCCTGCGGCAGAGCTTCGCGGGATCCCGATCCAAACAACCGGGAGAACAGCCGCTTCGGAAGACTGCGGCCCTGGTCTTCCGCACTGACTTCCTCGGCTGCCGCCGCTTTGGCCGTTTCCCAGGCTCCGGCGAATCCCGGTGCCTGCATCATCATGCGTTTTTCCGCGCGTGTCAGGATTTCCATATCCCGCATCACTTTTTGGTCGGGCTTTTCGCTCATTTGCCCGATCCGCAGGCGCAGGTTCTCGTTCTCCTTCGCCAGAGTCTCTTTTTCCTTGCGGATGACTTCATACTGGCGCGCCTCCAGCTCCAGTTTGTCGCTGAGGTGGCGGCGATACCGGCGATACTCCCGTTTCGTCTTAAAGTGACCCCAAAACGAGAGGGCGAAAAAAAGCAGGCCGAGGCAAAGTCCCCAAACGAAGGGGTGGGAGAAAAATTCCTTGAGAGCTTCCATGAACAGGTGGGGGGTCGGTTAAAAGGATACGCCGTGGTCGAGCCCGGGTTTCTCCAAATTAAAGGCGATTTCTCAAAATCGCAATCGCGTGATATTTACGGAATTCCTTAAAATCAGGTGATCCCGATAAACCAGAGTATCTGTAATTTACCGGTTTTATTATTTCAGAACCGCAATAGCGCGATTTATTGCATTTTCTGGAAAGAATTGGTTGCAAACCCTCTCTGCTCATTATGGTACTTGGTATACCTCAACAAGCCCGATCTTGTCAATTTACAGGATCCCCGGGCCGCCCCTTCTTTCCATGAACGGCAATCCGTTTGCTGCTGACATCTATCCCGATGGGCTGCCCCCTCATAAAGGCACTCCGCTCCTGCACTCCGGAGCCATCCACGACCTCCAGCGCCTCGTGGAACAGGCTGGAAAACGCTCCCAGGCAGGCAGCGCCGCTGACGGGGGCGGCACCGTGGTGCTCCTCCGGGCTCCCCGGGCCGGATTTGGCAAGTCCCATCTTCTCGCCCGGCTGGTCACGGAAGTCGGAGACCGGGCCTTCGTGGTTGCCGCTCCCTTTGACCGGGAGCGGGAAGTCCTCTGGTCCGCCCTGCTCTGGCAGATCATGGAAACCTTCCATACCGGCGGGACGGGCGACCTGACCCTGCTGGACCTCGTCACCCGCCGCATCTTCGCGATCGTCAATCAACGGATGATCGTGGAGAAACAGGTCCCGTGTGCCCACCCGAAAGAGGCCCTGGAGGCCCTGGAAAAGCGCTTTGTCGAACTCTTCGATTTTGCCAATCCGCAGCAGGCTGTGGCCCGCTGGTTCTCGGAGAACTTTGAGCGTCTGCTGCCATTCGCCGCCCCGGCTGTCTCGCAGCTTGCCGGGCTCTCCGGCGAGGCCGCCACCCACTGGTTGCGCGTTCTGTGCGCCTATGCCCAGGGCCGTTCCGACGGGGACGCCGTCCGCTGGGAGGCGCTCCGCTGGAGCGTCCTGCAGCCCAGTGGGCCGGCCCTTCTCCACGGCGGCATGGCCGTCGTTTCCGCGGGGAATACCGGCGAGGCCGGAGCCCGCGAGCGGCTGGTCGAGTTCTGCCGCATCGCCGCCGGCGTGAGGCCCCTGGTCCTCGTCTTCGATGATCTCGACCTCTTCCACCAGCAGGCGGAACCGGTGCAGCGAATTGCCGGGGTGATCTCCGAGCTCCGGCGGCTCCTTTCCCGGGCTGTGCAGGTGCTCAGCGTGAACCAGGACCTCTGGTCTCAGACCTTCTTGAAGGCTGTGCCCAGCGCCATCGAGGACCGGATTACCGGCAATCAGATCACCCTCGGCACCACCGGGCGTGACGAGGCCGCGCAGATCATCCGGGCCCGGCTCGTTCAGGCCGGGTTCAGCGAGGTTATCATCACGGCTTTCCTTCAGCGGTTGAACCTTTCCTCCTACTTCTCGCAGGAGGCCGGGCGACTCGTCTCCCCGCGGGCGCTCCTGCGCCACGCCGCCCACGTTTGGGAGGAGTTCGAGCGCAGCGCCGCCGCGCATGCCGCCGCGGTTGCCACGTCTCCCGCTCCCATTCCGGAAATGCCGGACCTTCCCGCCGTGCCAATGAAGGTGGCCGATGCCCCCATGTACCGCACCCTTCCGCCCAAACCGGAGCCGGAACCGGAGGAGGAGGCCGAAAAGGAGGAGGAAGTGCCCGCCGGGGACCCGGCCTTTGCCAGGCTCCGCGATACCCTTCAGCGGCTCCTGACTCCTCTTCGACCGGAGGAATCCGTAACCTCTCAGCCGCCGTTCGTTCCTCAATTCCACCCGCCCCAGGGCTCCGGGGTCATTCTCTCCGATCCGAAAGCAACGGAAAGCCCCGTCCGGCTCCGCGCCTTAACCCCGGTCGTTACCCCCTCCTCCGATGCCATCCTCCAGCGCCGGTTTCATCAACTGAGAGCGCATTTCCTCACCGCGCCGTGGCTCGCCGTCGATCAGGAGCGGCTCTTCCATCTGCTCAAGATCGCCGGAAAACGCCTCGCCGTCGTGAAATGGGTGGACCATCCTCTTCCCGGCTCGCCCGGCCAGTCCGACGGTGCATGGACCGGGCCCGACGGGGAAACCGTCTTCGGCAGCGAACCCTATGAAGACCGCACCTACTGGTCCTCACTCGTCCACTATGTCCGGGAGCGCTCCGGCCACGGCTTCAGCCCCGCCGTTGTGAAGGGCGTCCCCTGCCGCCTCGTCGTCTTCTCCGCCGTCAAAGCCCCGGTGAACCTCTCCGCATGGATGCCCCCGGATGAGATTATCGATGCCCGCACTCATTTCCTCGACCTCCAGCCCGTCGACCAGCCCCTCCTCGCCACCCTCTACGCCGCCGACGAAATGATGCGCGACGCCGACCGCGGCTCCCTCGGCATCAGCCATGACGAAACCTTCGCCATGCTCATGCCGCACCTTGAGTTCCTCTGGAAGCAAATGACCCGGCCTGCGAAGTAGGATAGGGGTATGTAAATTACTTCGCAGTCAGCCGGTTGTCCGGGAGGCGTTAGGCAAGTTTTATGCCGGTGCATCCGTATCCTGTGCCCATGTCTTCTGCGCCCCTCCATCAGCCAACTCATCCTCATTCGGTTAGGGCCCCTCGCGGCTTGCTGCATTGGAGGAGGATCCTGCGGTTCGCTGTGGGGGCGGCGATGCTCGCGCTGTCCGGCCACGCTTCCGCGCAGAGCCTTCGCGTGCTGCAACTCAACATCTGGCAGGAGGGAACCTCTGTGCCGGGAGGTCTTGAGAAAATTGCTGCGGTCATTCTCGAATCGAAGGCCGATGTGGTGGCGTTCTCGGAAGTGCGCAACTATCGCGGTGAAGACTGGCACACCAAAATCCTCGCTGCGCTCAAGACCAAATCACCGGACATTACCTTTCACGGCAAGTATGCCGCCGGCGATGTGGGGCTGGTCAGCCGCCTTCCCATCGTGTCCACCAGTGAGGTCTTCAATGAAACCAAAACGGATACGGGTTCTGTCATCGCTTATCGTCTAACGGGTGCGGGCGGGCGCGTGATTACCGTCTGCACCGCCCATCTCGACTACAAGCACTACGCCTTGAACTGGGTGCGCGGCTATCATGGCGGCGACCCCGACTGGAAGGTGATCGATGAAAATCACGATGGCGTGCCGGACCGGCGGAAGGACGCCTCCGCGATCCTCAAATACAACCGCGAGTCCCGGCGTGATGCGGCTATCAGCGCCTTCCTTACCTTTGCGCAGGCCGAACGCGCCGCCGGCCGGGCCGTGGTGCTCGCCGGAGACATGAACGAAGGCTCGCATCTCGACTGGACGGAAAAAGCGAAAGATGCCGCCAGCCACTATGGCGTCGTGCTTCCGTGGGATAACAGCCTCGCGCTTGCCAAAGCGGGGTTCGCTGATGCCTGGCGGGTCGTCTTTCCGGACGAAACCACCCATCCTGGATACACATGGCCGGCCACGGCCTTTGAAAAGAAGACCACGTCATGGACGCCCCTTTCCGATGAGCGCGACCGTCTCGATTTCATCTATGCCTCTCCCGATCTTCGCCCGGCCCACGCATGGATCGTCGGGCCGCGCACCTGTTTCATCGGTGAGCAGAAGGTGGACGACCCCGGCAAAGACCCCTTCCTTTGCGCCAGCCTTCCCTGGCCATCCGATCACAAGGGTGTCCTCATCGAGTTTGCTTACTAACAAATTCTCCTTTGTCGCAGGAACTTATGGCCTTGCCCCTGAGGAAATTTACGGGCACGTCTGGAACGTGACTGAGCCATCCCGGTATTCCCGTTTCGAGAGTGTCCTGTCAGTCCGCCCGGATGACATCGACATGAACCAGCATGTCCATTCCAGCCGTTACCAGGACTATGTGCTGGCGGCCCGCTATGATCAGATGTCCCGCTGTTATGGCATGGCGATGGAGGCCTTCACCGCCCGCGGCCTCGGCTGGGTGGTGAACACCTGCCACATGGAATACAAGCGCCCCCTGCGCATGGGAGACGTGTTCCGCGTCCGCACGGGAATCGCCGATTTCCGCCGCACCGGCGTCCGCATCGAATTCGAAATCCTCCGCGAACCCGCCGGCAAACTCTCCTGCGCCGGCTGGGTCGACTACACCCTCATCACCGCCGCCACCGGCCGCGCCACCGATCTCCCGCCGGATATTGTGGAGAAGTATTCGGTGTGACTTGATCCGGCTCCTAACAATACACCGGCTTCCTCATTCGTTCGCTTTCCCCATCACATCCCCGATGCGGGCATACAGTTCCATCTGCTCGGCGCTGTGGGCGGCGAGGTCGGGGGCGAGGGTGATCCTGCCGGGTTCGAAGAGAGTGATGGTGCTGGAGCCGCCGAAGC
>DATAIE010000340.1:0-2120 GCA_036262875.1 Verrucomicrobiales bacterium | reverse complement strand
CCAGATCTGCTTTCGATCCCCTGCCCTTGCCGCTGGCGTCATAACCGAATCCTCCATCCGCCGTGCCGCCCGGTGAGCCCTTTGTCTGCCCGCCAGTCAGAAACCGGTGAGCGCCATCCATGATCGCCTTGTCTTTGGGATCGCCGTTTCGCAGGAGTGCGGTGAGACAAATCGAGGTGTTGTAGACACTCATCCGTCCCGAATGGATGCTTCCATCCTTCCGTGCGTTTTTACGGATGAACTCGAACGCCTTCGTCACTTCCGGATCCTTTCGGTGTGCGTCCCCTGGTGCGAGAATGAATGCCTGAGCCACCAGCGCCGTGAGCCCGGGGTAGTCGCCGCTGCTCCAAAAGCCTTCGGGCTTTTGCTGCTTCTTCAGAAATTCGAGGCCGCGCGTGATCGACTCGCCGGCTTTCGCGTTCAAGTCCGCATTCGCCGCCAAAGGCGCAGGGGTCTGGGCGAAGACCGTGGCGGAAACTCCGGGAAACTGAAGCGCTGCGGAGAGAATGAAGAGAGAGGAGAGTTTCATGGAGAGATAAGTCTATTGATGCCAAAAGCCCCGCAAAAGCCAAGAATCGCGAGTGCACAAAATTTGCCCGCGACAGATCAACCGGTGAGCAGAAAACGGCAGTTGAGCCATCCAGGGAATCTCCCAGGAAGCATCTTGTTAGCGGATCAAACGAGTCTGGCTACCCGCAAAAGAGCGAAAAAAAGCATTGGCCCCGCCGATTTTTGCCCCTTACGCTCTCCCGGCAAAATTGCTGCTCCAACCCTGTAGTCCCAACCCATGAAAAAACTCTTACCTTCCCTTCTCAGTTGCATCACGATCACTTGTCTTTCGCTGACCGCAGCGGAGAAGAAAAAGGACGCCGTTCCGGATCACAAACTCTCTGAATACCGCATCGGAGAGATGATCACCAATGACCCCGTCACCATGGAGAGCATCAAAGGCAAAGTGGTGGTGCTGGAAATGTGGGGCATCCACTGCGGCCCGTGCCTCGCCTCCATGCCTGAACTGGAGTCCTTCTACAAACAAAACAAGAACAAGGGACTCGCCGTCGTCGGTCTGCACAGCCAGGAAGGCTCTGATGAGGAAGTGAAGACGATTGTGAAGCAAAAGAAGGTGTCGTTTCCGATCACCAAGGGAGGCGGCGGCCCCACTCAGGCCAACGGCATTCCCCGTTCACTTGTCTTCGATGTTTCCGGCAAGCTGATCTATGAAGGCTTGCCCGGCCCGGACATGGAAAAGGTAGCCAAGAAGGCCCTCCGGGAAGCCGCGGCGACGGCCAGCGGCGACTCCAAAGAATCCAAGAGTGCGATCGGTTCCTCCAGTTCCTCTATTTCGAAGCCCTCCTCCTCTGCGGCAGCGAAGCCCGGCGCGCTCCTCCCTGAGCGTCCCTGGAAGAACACTGACGGCAAGATCATGACGGCGGCACTCATTTCCGTGGATGGTGACAAAGCGACCTTCAAAAAGAGGGACGGCACCACCTTCACCTACGCGGTGAACAAACTGAATGAAGAGGATCAGGCCACCATCAAGGAAGCTGCGGACAAGGCGAAAGCCGGCACCAGCAATCCCTGATTTCGAGCCCTCTCAAACCTGTTACCGCAAAAGGCAGCCCGAAACGGCTGCCTTTTGTGCGTCCAGGCGGCGAAGCATTACGCCCGGAGCGACAGGATGACTCCAGTGGCGGCTGCCGCAACCACCACCCACATCACGACCTGATACCCCTGCCATATCCACCGCCGGGAGCCGCGCATCCGCGCAAGAATCATCAGGCTCTCCGCACCTGCCGTGAGGCTGAGCATCAATGGCAGATAGAGGACGGCCAGGCCTTCGGACTGGAATCCGTAGGTCCACCCATACCAGGCTCCGTATCCGGCACAGGCGATCAGGGTGAACAGCACCATCGCTCCGGAGCCGCCGGGCAGTTTCAATCCGTCGCGGTCCACACTTTTCCTGCGCGACACCGCCAGGAGAGCGGCCGCGAGAAAAATCACCGCCGCGGCAAACGGATACAGCCCCCGGTGCTTCAGCACGTCCGGCAGCCGGTAAGACAGGCGATGCGGATTCATAAAGTCCATCCACGCCTCCGGCCATCCCTTCGCCATGCGGTCGC
>DATAIE010000339.1:0-2110 GCA_036262875.1 Verrucomicrobiales bacterium | reverse complement strand
GAGCAGGTCGTGGAGATGATTGACGCCTACCACGCCGCGAAGCTGGACGCGCAGTTTGAAGCCGCGTTCGCCGCCAAGTTCACTCAGCCGCGGACAGAACCGAAAACGCATGAGCCGGTGAAACTCACCCCGTGGTATCTGGACGCCGACAGCGGCGGACCGAATCCGCTACCGGCTTACCGCCGTCCCGGAATCAAGTATCAGGACTGATTTCCTAAGAACCATAAACCGTCCTTACCAATACCCAACGATTTTGCATTACATATATTGTATGTAGTTATCAAAGATGCGGTTTCCCGGTTCAGATCAACTCAACTCTCCCCCGAAAGTGCGGGGATTGGGCCGCGCCCAAGGAGAGCGCATCACTACTTTACAGCGAGCCAACGACGCGGAAGAACTGACGGGCCGCGCTGGCCGGGATAACGAACGACTTTGAGGAGCCGTCACCGTTGATCGGATTCTGGGCGGTGGCGTTCGTCCATGCGGCGGCGGGGTCGCTGGTTTGCTGAAGGAGGTAAGTCCGCCCGGACGCGGAGGGAAAAGAGAGATGCAAGGAGCCGCCCTGCACGGCGGTCTGCAGAGCAAAGAAACTGGAGGCGCTCACCGGGTCCGTCAGGAAAATGAACTCATGGCCGTTGCTCTGGCCGTCTCCGTCGTAGTCATGGTCCTCAGCGCGGTCGGCCGGAGTAGCCGCTGCGGGAAAAGCCTGAAGCGCCCAGGCGTCGTAGCCTGGAGGCGGTGCCGCTTCAAACGCTCCGATGTCCGGGATGCCAACGATGGGAAAGCCGCGCTGGTCGGTGGCGGAAGTGCTGCCCACCGCCGCATTGCGGGCGGGACTGCCAGGGAGCAGCGCCATGGTTTTGGCGGGGCCGCCGTTGTTGTCGAGCGGCGCGAGGAGAGGCGCGCTGGTGATGGCGGGCGGTCCGGAGTAGGTAGAGGGATAAGGATTGCCGATGGGATCGCCCGGATTGGCGGGCGTGGCCGTCTGAATGATATTCGCGCCTTCGAGGATGAAGGTGTGCGAATTCGAGACATCCAGCGTGGTGTTTCCAGCGATGATGCAGTTCACCACCTTCATGACGGAATAGCGATAGCCGTTGGAAAGACCGATGTCATTTGCCGACACGGTGCAGTGCGTCAAAACCACAAAACCGGTATAGGGATTGGAAACCGCCGTGCCGGCATTGCCGGCGAAGGTGCATCGAGTGATCGTGCCGGTTCCCATTTCCGTCGACACCACCGTGCCGGAATTATTGGTGAACGTGCAGCCAGACACTTCCAGAGTGCCCAGACTTCTGACGGCACCCGTTCCAGATCCGGCTCCGCCGGTGAACGTAAGGCCTCTCAGGGTGAGGCTCGTTCCGGATGGTGCCCGGAAGAAGTTGCTGCCGCCGCCATTGATGGTGATGCCCCCAGGAAGGCTGGTGGCATCGATCACCACCGTGGAGGTGGCAATGGGATGAACGTCGAACGTCTCGCCGATGTAGAGTTCCCCGTTGAGCATGATGGTTTGTCCACTGAGCTCCGGAGCGAAGGTAATGGGGCCGGTGTCGGACCGGAGATGGTCCAGGAAAACCTGCCGAAGTGAGCCAGGACCGGAATTCAGCGTATTGGTGACAATTCCAGCCCGGGCGGAGGCAGTTGCGAGAAGAGCGCCCAAAACGAAATACGGCTTCATACAGGACAAAGGGGTTGCTCGCGGAATGATCTCTTTTTCGCGAGCCGCACGCAATCAGTTTTCACGCACCCGTCAAAAAGCGCAGGCCCGGGCCTTTCCTCCGGGTGGTCCGGGTACGGAAAGGCCTTTCGGACAACGGGACTCCCCTGCCCTGTCCTGTATTAAAAGTTAGGACGCCGGTGCGCCTTACTTAAGCTCGCCGAGCTTCGCCTTGATGGCGGCAAAATCAGGCAGCACGCCGGGGCTGTCGTTGGACTCGGCATATTGGATGACGCCGGCGGCGTCCACGATGAAGGCGGAGCGTTTGGCGACACCGGCTTGGCCGAGGTTTTTCTCCGGCAGGAAGCTTTCGTAGGCCACGTCGTAGGCCTTGGCGACGGAGTGATCGTAGTCGCTGAGGAGAGGAACGGTGATCTTTTCCTTATCGGCCCA
>DATAIE010000338.1:0-9176 GCA_036262875.1 Verrucomicrobiales bacterium | reverse complement strand
CCAGGTCTTCACGGATTGCAGGGCGTGTCTCGAGCAGTCGAAGCCGGATATGGTCATCCTTTGTCCTTCCGCGGCCCGTCATGCGGAATGGGTGGAAAAGGTTATGGAAGTGTATCCAGTGCCGATACTCCTGGAGAAGCCCTTTGCGGCGTCGCTGGAGGAGGCGGACCGGATGATCCCGGTGATGGCGGCTGCGGGGAAGCCGCTGGCGGTAAACTGGCCGTTGTGCTGGGTGCCCGCTCACGCCACGGCCTACCGGCTCGTCCAGGAGGGGATCGTCGGACAACTGATCGAAGTGCATTTCTACGACGGAAACCGCGGCCCCCTCTGGCACGGAGCGGACAAGATCGAACTGGAACCCACTCCCGAGCGCAAAGCGGCGAGCTGGTTCTACAAAAAGAGTGAGGGCGGAGGATCGATGCTGGATTACCTTGGCTACGGCACCACTCTCGCGACGTGGTATTTCAACAAAGCTGTGCCTCTGGAGGTGACCTCCGTGATGACCGGCACTCCGGGCCTGGAGGTGGACGAACACAGCATCACGGTGGCGCGTTATGAGTTTGGCCTCTCCAAGTTTGAGACGCGCTGGGGTACCCTGACCGATCCATGGGTTCTTCAGCCGCAGCCAAAGTGCGGGTTCGTGCTGAAGGGCACGGAGGGCAGCATCAGCAGTTACGATTACGAAAAGACCATCCGCGTCCAGACGCGGCAGCGTCCGGAAGGATACGAGGTGCCGGTCGATGTTCCTCAGCCCCCGATGCAAAACGCGGTGCAGTATTTCATCCACTGTCTGGCCAACAACCTTCCGGTGGAAGGACCGCTGGCGGTGGATATTTCCCGCATCGGTCAGCAGATGGTGGACACCGCCTGGCGCAGCGCGCAGGAGAAGCGGACGCTGCCGTTGTTAGGGTAGCGGCCCGCTTTCGACGATTACCTGTGTCACCGCCGGACCTTCGGCGGGCGCTGCCGGGAGGCGCGGGCCGGCCCATTTCAATCCCAGCTTTTCCAGCTCTTCCGCGAGCCGGCGCAGGTCCCATACCTGGACAATGTGACCAAGACCCGAGAAGGTCACGCGGCTTCCGTCCGGGGTCAGAGACATCCATGCCGCGGGAGGTGCGAGCGGATGCCGGAGATTCAGGAACGATGTGCCCTGGCCGTCCCGCAGCACCACGGTGGAGCCATCGGTGGTGGCGAGCAGGCGATCATCGGCGGAGCTGTCTACAAAGCGCATCGAGGAGAGCGTTTGGAACTGCGTATCGGTGTAGAGAGTGTCACCTGTGGCGGGCTCCACGCGGCGTACGTCGTTGGGACCTGCGAGCCAGACGCTCTTTCCGTCATGGTTGAAATGCGAATAAGTGAGCCGGCCGCTTTCCGAAAGCGGATGCCATTGCTTGCTGTCGAGGTCTACGATCCAGGCGCCTCCTGCATTTTCCTCGGTCACTATGGCTGATCTTCCGTCGGCGCTCAGCGTCAGTGGATTGATTTCACGCCTCCTTCCTTCGATCGCAGGAGCGGGAATGAAGGTCGCGTCCCTTTGCGAAAGATGCCCGTACCAAACGCCGGTGGCGGAACTCGCCGCCCAGCGGTCCGCGTCCTCCGCCAGGGCCATACGCACAGCATTGTGGCCCTTGAGATCGCGCGTGCCTTCGAGTCGCACGGTCACGGTCCCCTGCGCGGTGCCGGTGAACCGCCACTGCTGAAGCTGGTCCTGCCCCGCTGTCCACAGCACCTGGCCATCGCGGGTCCACGCGAGGGTATTGCCGATCGGTCCCGGCAGGACTGCGAGATGGCGGCAGTGCAGAGCGTCAAAGAGATGAACTCCATCGTGTTGCGCCGTGGCGAGGAGCGAGCCGTCCGGACGCAGCGCCGCACACCAACTGCCCTTGCCCGGCTGGTGTCCGCCGAGGGCAGAAGGCAGCGCAAACTGGCGGCAGACGGGAGATTCGGTGATGCGGTGAATAGTCAGCCGCGTACGCGCTTCATCATGCACCGCCAGTTTCAGGCCGTCCCGGCTGAATCTCGTGAGGAAACTGTTTCCCCGGATCGCTCCCACTTCCCGTCCGGACGGCCAGTCGAGGAGGATGGTGGCATTGTCATAGGCGCTTACGGCGGCGAGCTGGCCCTGCGGCTGGACCGATGATCCGTACACCTGAGCGGTCCGGATAGTGAGATGCCGGCAGCCGTGCGCGGCGCTGTCATGATGCCATGCATAGACGCCGCCGGTGTCCATGCCTGACAGGGTGCCGCTGCTGTCGCCAAACCAGGATTGCGCATGCGGATACGATCCCTCCGGATTTGTCAGGGTCGCCTCCAGCCGCCCCTCCGGGATGCTGACAATCTTCGTCACATTCGTCTGGTTGTTACCGTGAGTGGTGAGGGCGAGATGCCGGCTGTCCGGGCTGAAACTATAGGGGCGGGCCGGAGCGAATCCTGGAACGGTAAAGACTACGGGCGCCGCGGCAGGTTCATCCATGCGGTAGAGTTCGACGTTGCCGCCGGATGCTCCGATCGCAAAATACTTCCCGTCCGGGGACAGGGAGGGGGATGTTCTGGCGAGGAAGGGGATTTCTTTGACGACGCGCTGCTCCCGCCAGTTTAAGATGGAGGTGTAGTTTTTGACATGATTGTGTAATAGAAGGAGTCCGCTGTCCGCATTGAAACAATCCTGCGGGCCCGCCGACGAGAATTCAGGGGGCAGCGTCGCGAGAATTCTCAGCGACGGGAGTTCCACGATCCGGACAGGTTCACCGGCCCTGAAACTCACAGCATGGGCAAACTGCTCGTCGGGCACCAGACGCCATCCCTGGCTCTCTGCCGGAATCTCTGACTCCGGAGTCAGCGACGGCAGCGCCAGGAGGCTCGCGGCCTCCGCGGCAAGATCGGCTCCAGGGGCGATGGCCGCCGCCTGCCGGATGGCTTCGAGGCCGCGGTCCCTTTCCTGAATCCGGGCCGAGAGGCTCACGGCGCGGGCTTCATTAAGCAGAGAGGTCCGCAGATTGGTCTGACTTTGGCTGAGCGTGGCCGCCAGTTCGCGGTTCTTGCCGACGATCAGGATGGAGGCGGCAATGAGGCTGACAAAAAACAGCAGTGTGAGGACCGCGAGCGCCGGCTTTCGGCGGCACCAGTGCAGCAGGCGGCCCGCGGGGCTCAACCGTTTTGCCAGCACGGGTTCCCCGCGGAGCCAGCGCCGCAGATCGGCGGCGAGATCCTGGGCGGACAGGTATCGGCGCTGAGGTTCACGGCTCAGTCCCTTCAAGGCGATCGTCAGCAGAGCCGCGGGGATCGTCCCCGTCTCACTGCGTGAAAGAGGTGAGGGTGTCTCCTCCGCGATTTTCTTGAGCAGGGCGGGGAGGCTCTCCGCAACGAACGGCGGGTGCCCTGTGAGCAATTCGTAGAGCATCGCGCAGAGTGCGTAGACTTCACTCGCGGTGGTGGCCATGCCGGCATCGGTGATCAACTCCGGTGCCATGTAGTGAGGCGTGCCGAGCACAGTGAAAGTGCGCGTGAGCCGGCTGTCCACTTCCGCCAGTTTGGCGAGGCCGAAGTCGCTGAGAAACGCCCGGCCCTCGCCGTCGAAGAGCACATTGCCGGGCTTCAGGTCACGATGCAGGACGCCGCGCGCGTGAGCGAAGGCGGCGGCATCGGCCAGGTCCGCGATGAGATTTGCAATCGATTGCCACCGGCCGGTAAAGGCGTCGCGTTTCTGAGCGAGCGTCCCCCCGCTGCACAGCGGCATGGAGAACCACGGCACGCCCGCGTGTTCTCCATACTGGAAGACTGGCAGAATGCCGGGATGTGCGAGACCCGCAGTAACCCTAACCTCAATGCGGAAGCGCTCGCGCAGGTCGCGGGTGGCGGACTGCGGCAGCAGCATTTTCACTGCGACCTCCCGTCCCGGCTCCTGCTGAACCGCCCGGTAAACGATCCCCATCCCGCCACGGGCGAGTTCCTCCAGAATACCGTGGCCCGGCAGCGCGAAGAGTTCCTGCGGGCGCGGCGTCTCTGCACTGTCCGGCGTCCCTGCGGGCGCGCCGTGCAGGGATTCCTCCCGCGCATGACGCCACGATTTCACCATGCACGCCGCACAGAGCCCGGCGTGGCGTCCCGGGCGCAGCGCGCTTCCACAGGCGGGACAGACGGCTTCGGCGGTCATCATCCGGAGATCATTTCACGGAGGAACCACAGGTGCAATCAGCAGGAGACTACTGACTGAAATTCGCGAACGGATCGGTCGTGGTGAGGTTCCCCGCAGCAGCGAACCCGGAAACGGCGGCCAGTCCGGCCGTGGCGCGGGTATCCACGATCGCGCCATAGCGGTTTCCCGCGCCGATGGAGTAAGCCGTTCCGCTTTCTGTTTTCACCACATTACGCACGATCAGAGCGCGCACATTGGCCGCCACCTCGATTCCGGTGCCCGCCGCGGCACCGGAAAGTTGAACGTGATTTCCGTCGAGGATGGCGTTTCTGGCGCCGTCCGGGACCGTGATGCCGGTTTTGTTATTGCACAATTTATTCCCGGTGACCGTGTTATCCGTCCACGACTGGATGCCGCTGCCGGTATTGCTGTAACATGAGCAGTCTTTCACCACCGTCCATTGAGCGTTGGAGACGATGCCATGCTGCAGGTTTCCTGACGAAATACAGTTCACCGCTTTGGAATAACTTTCCAGGAAAATCCCGTCACCGGAGCCGAAGCCTTCGGCATCCTTTTTCGTGCCGCTTACGTTGCAGTTGATGACCATCGTATTGGAGCCCGAGGAGATTCCGAATCCCGTGGCGGAGTCGACGACGCACCCGGAGATAAGACTTTTGTCGCCGGTCAGAATGCCATACCAGGTGCCATCGGTGGCGTGACAGTCGCGCACCGTGCTGTTGTTGCCGCACCAAAAACTCCATTGGCAGTGCCGGGCCGTGCATCTCTCGATGCAGGTCTGCTCGTCACAGTCGAAAGCCGGAACTCCCGCGCCCAGCAAGTAGGCGGTGCAGTCACTCAAATGCCAGCCGTTGGCGGCGCGGATGGCTCCATCGTTTCCCCCGGGATTGCTTACCAGGGCTGTGAAGACGAGGCGGTCAGCGCGTCCGTCGGGAACGGAGTTTGTGGAGGCATCGATCCCCATGTAGAAAGAGCCCGACACTGTGCCGTGGCTGATCACGGCTCCCGTGGCCGTGGCGATGCCCAGCAAAATGCCCGCGCCTCCGCTGCCGGTCGTCTTCTTGATTTCGAATCCTGACAAGTCGAGATGCACACCCGGAGACTGAATGACGATGCCGTTGGTTTTCGTGACCGCCAGGTTTCCCGTGAGATAGTAGCTGCCGGGCTGACTGATGATAAACTCACTGGCGGCATCCGTGCTCACACCCGCAGCACCGGCGGTCAGCGGGGTGCGCGGTTCCACCTGTTGCAGGGTTTTCATGGTGGGGCCGGCGGGACCGGCGGGCGGGGTGAGCGACCCCTGGGCTTGGATCAGGCCGGGCAGGAGAAGAACGGAAAGGAAACGCATATTCATGGTATGAAGAGAGTCAGGGCTGAAGCGGGCAGGACGCCGAAAGACGATAAAAGCGGCGTGGATCGGCGGTGGTTTGAGTGGCTTGCATGGTGGCTCCCGTTCCCGCCGTGGAACTCCCCAGAAGACTCCATCCGGAGAGGCCGGTGCCCGTGGCATTCGTGTAGACACGGGTGGCCCGGCTCTTCCATGTCAGAGTCGTGAGACTTCCGGCGCGCGTCACGCTTTCGTAGCGCAGGAAATCGAGCGCGGAGTAGGGGCTGGTATCGGCGGCGAATTCCTGGACGTCGGTCACACCGTCCCCGTCATAGTCGCCTGTGGCCGTGAGACGGGTGAGATTCGGGGCGAGGCGGCCATCGCGGTCGTATTCCCACGCATCGGCGATTCCATCGTTGTCTGTATCCACTCCGCACTGGAGGGACTTTACCGCCAGTGTGAGCGAGCCGGACTGGCCGAGATTGATCCAGCCGATATTCTGACCCCATGCCACGCCGGTGACGACTCCGGTCACGAGATCAAGGCGGGGGCTGTTCGACCATGCCTGAGCGGCCTGGGCCGGGCCGAAATTCACCCAACCGATGTTCTGACCCCATGCCAGCCCGTAGAGTCTGCCTCCATCGTGATTGATGCCAAAGTCCGGACGGCCGCTCACCCCGGCATTCTGATAGCGGATGCCATTGGCGGGAGCGCCGTTGCCCATGTCGATCCATCCCATATTAGCCGCCCACGCCCTGCCGCTGAGGATGTAGTTTCCCGCGGAGACACCGCCGGCGGAAGTTGAAGTGAGTGTGGCGTTTCGCCAGTTGATCCATCCGCCGTTGGCGCTCCATGCGAGGGTGCGGGCGGGATCGATGGTGGAGGCGGCATCGATGTTGTTAGCGGAGGGACCGCCGAGGACAGCGAGGGCGGCATCCGGGAGGGCCTCATTCCAGAAAGCCACCGCACCGATTTTCATCGCGGCGGTTTCGCCGTTCTCATCCGAGAGGAGAAGCGCGGAGGGACCAAGCGCATAGGTGGAATCCAGCGGTTTCGTCTGCGGTGTACTCTGGGGGACACCGTTTACGAAGCCCGTGATCAGGACCTGTCCCGGGGAAACCTGCGCTCGAATCGCGAGGCGATACCAGGTGCCTGCGGCAATGACACCGCCCGTGCCCATGAGCGATCCGGCCCAGAGACGTCCGCTGCTGTTGATGAACACCTCGGCGTCGTCGCTGTTCGCAGGATTCGTCTGCAAAAGCGAAATCCATTGAGGCAGTGTGGCGGGAGTTTCCACGTCCATCACCAGCGTCCAGTTGTTCGTTTTCGTGCCCCCGCCGTTGGCCCCTCCGGAGTTGGGCATGAGGAGAGACTGAGCCGGACTCAGGGCGGGCGAATTCAACACCGTGCCCTGCACGCCGCCGATGGTGACGCCGGCATAGGCCGGTGTAAAACCAGTGGCCGCGAGGGGCGCTCCCCCGGCGGGTTGAGCAAGGTGATTGTCCAGCGTCCAGAGATTCACCGCAGACCGGGCGCTGCCGCAGCACAGGGAGAGAAGACTCCCCATCACTGAAAGAGTGCGTCTTGCGCATCGATGAGGAAGGGCATTCATAGAGATGAATCAGCGGCTTCCTCATTCTCTGGTAAAACCGCGTGCGAAGTTTCGCGGGAGAGTGAAAAAAGTGAAAACAGGCAAGGAGCGGCGACATTCCTGTCGCCGTCTGCCGTTCGCGCCTCCCTGTGGAGAGTGGCTCTTCACGGCTTGAGAGAACGGCGACAGGAATGTCCCCGCTCCTTGTCACTCCAATCCCGCCCGAATGCTCTCCCGCGGTTCAAATCCTGGATGGGAGAGGACCTGCTCCAGCCACGCGATTTCTGCGTTCAGCTCATGAGGCGCGGAAATGGTGAGGGCCACATTTTGCTCGATGAGTTCCCGGAAGCGCTGGCGGAAACGAAAGAGGCGCGACTTAAAGGAACTTGAGGTGCAACCGAGAGCGGCGGCGGCGGCTTCGTAGGCCGGGGGATCGTCACTGCCGGGCAGGAAGCGCTGTAACAGCAGGAGTTCATCCGGATGATTCGCAGGCCATGCGCCGGAGAGCGATTCCATGGCCGATTCCAGGATGCGTTCCGCCCACGCCTGATCAAAGGCGGACTGGACCTCTCCGTCCGGAGCGGAAAACTCGACACCTTCCGCGGCGAGCGCATCCAGTTCCAGCGTGGTGATACCGGCGCCGCGCCTCGCAGCCTGCCCGCGCCGCTGGTGGCGGGACAGCACGCGCATGAGCACGCCGAGGAGAAAATTGCGGAACTTCCCCCGCGCGCGGTCCGCCCGCTGCCAGACACGGGAGGGCAGGATCGCGGCAAAGAATTCCTGAGTCAGGTCCTCGGCATCCTGCGGCGACCAGCCGCGGCTCAGGAGAAACCTTTCGACCGCCGGCCAGTAGGTGCGGCAGAGGGACTCCAGCGCCTCACGTCCCGCCGGGTCACCATGCAGAGTGGCTGCGGCGAGCAGTGACCAGCGGGTTTCGGGAAACATGACGGACGAAAAAGCGGCGACGGGAAGACGGCGGTGTGGCGCACCTTCAATCCAAGGCTCCTGGTGACAGTAATCTACACAAAAAGACCCGGCTAATCAATTGACTAGCCGGGTCTAAACCTGGTTGATGCTGTCTGCTACCGGCGGCGGCGGCGCATGAGGAGGAGGCCGCCGGCGAGGCCGAGGGCGGCACCGGAAGGCTCAGGAACAACGGTGCCGGTGAGCACCGCTTCGGCGATCTGCATGCTGTTCGCAGAAGCACCGTCTTTCACGGTCGGAAAGATGAGCATGTAGGTGGAGAAGTTGCCGGCCGCGTTGGTGAAGCTAATGCTCGAGGTGACGCCGCGCTGGTCATCAATCGTGAAATCCCCGGGAAGGGACAGCGCGCCACTGCTGATCAAAGTGTAGTTGGAGAAAACGAGAGAGGCCGCGGAACCGGCGGCTCCGGCGTTGGTTCCGTAGAGAGCGTAGGAGGCGGGATCGCGCTCGGCGGAGTCATTGCCCGTCGTGAAACGGATGCCGGTGACGTTTGAAACTCCCGGGGAGGGAGAACAGACATAACCGGTGTTCGTTTCCGCGAAGTTCAGGTATTTGGTGCCCGTGAGGTTGTCGATCGCCATCGCCGGAGTTTCGGCTCCCGGGTAATTGTTTACCGTTGCCGCGGTGCCAACGGTAGCGACCACAAAAGTGGTTCCCCCCTGGAGTTGGCCGCCCACGATCGTGCTGCCAGGCACTGAAATGTCGGCGGCGTGCGTCGAAATAGTGACCAGAGCAACAAAAAAGGGTGCGAGAAGAGTGAGCTTCATGGATGGAAAAAGGCGATTTAGTATGAATTCCTCGCCGGTTTAGGTCAAATTAATCGAAATGGAAAGGGAAAAATTAAGATTGCCCCAATTTTTTTGGGTCAAATCCCGGCAACGGGATGAAAATGGCGCATATGCCACGCCACATATTGGGGAATACCCTCCTGAAGGGGCACCCGCGGGGCGTAGTTCAGGAAACGCGCCGCCTTTCCGATATCGGCATGCGTCAGCGGCACATCCCCGGGCTGCGGAGGGAGGGATTCAATCCTGGCTTTCATTCCCAGGGCACCCTCCAGAGTGGCGATGAGCTCATTGAGCGTCGTGGGCCGGGACGCTCCGAGATTAAAGACTTCGAAC